>JAKLDO010000112.1 GCA_022703485.1 bacterium | reverse complement strand
AGAATGGGGAACGAGCGACTCTGATGCTGGATATTCTGTTGCAGTTGATGTAAATGGGAACATTTTTGTAACTGGAACCACAGACGGCTCTCTTGATAGCAATACCAGTGCTGGCAGTTATGATATATTTCTCACCAAATGGAATGCTGACGGCACTAAAGCTTGGACAAAACAATGGGGAACAAACAATCAGGATATAGGAAGATCTGTCGCAGTTGACGGAAGCGGGAACATTTTTGTAGCTGGAAATACATACGGCTCTCTTGACGAAAATGCTAATCCAGGTAGTTCCGACATATTTCTTACCAAATGGAATGCTGACGGCACTAAAGCATGGACGAAACAATGGGGGACAAGCAGTTCCGATTATGGAAGATCTGTCGCAGTAGATGGCAGTGGAAACATTTTTGTAACAGGAGAAACCTCGGGATCACTTGATGGCAACACCAGTGCTGGCGGTATTGACATATTTCTCACTAAATGGAATGCTGACGGCACTAAAGCATGGACAAAACAATGGGGAACAAGCAATTCTAATTACGGGAATTCTGTCGCTGTTGATGGAAATGGAAACATTTTTGTAGTCGGAAAAAGCGGATCATATATTTTTCTCACAAAATGGAATAAAAATGATATTACAAAAGCTGCCTGGACACAAAATTGGGCAACAAATAGTACTTGCAACTCTGTCGCTGTAGATTCAAGCGGAAACATTTTTGTGGCTGGAACTACATCTACCAGCAACGACAGAGATGACATATTTCTCGCTAAATGGAATACAGACGGGACACAAGCATGGACAAAACAATGGGGAACAAGCGATACTGACTACGGAAATTCTGTCGCAGTTGATGGAAACGGAAATATATTTGTAACAGGATCTACACAAGGATCACTTGATGACAACACCAGTGCCGGCAGTTCCGATATATTTCTCACCAAATGGAATTCAGACGGCACTAAAGCATGGACAGAGCAATGGGGAACAAACGGTTATGACCAAGGGGCATCTGTTATAATCGACAGCAGTAATAACATCTTTTTAACTGGCTATACCGAAGGGTCTTTAGACAATAACCCTAATTTAGGAGGTTCTGATATTTTCCTTAAAAAATGGACTGAATAATGAGCATAATTGAGTAACATAACTCAATGCAAAAAGAAACACTCAGAAAATGGAGGCTGGAATGGTTGACAGTTCGTGAAAAGAACCGACAAGATGCGCTCGGAAGTTTGTTTAATTTATTGGAAATGGAGAAAAAAGTAGTGATCAAAAAAAATTTTAAGGATAAAAAAGGGGATATAAAAGATGAAATAATGGATGAAAACCTTCCGATAGAAATGACTGAAAAAGAATTTACTTCATTAAAGTATGGATGGAAAAAAAGAATTGAAAAACATATTCAAGATCAATCTAACTTATCCCCAGAAGACATAAAAAACATAAAAAATGCCCTCGAAGAACTCTTATCAGCTTACGATGAATGGTATAAAAACAAAAACGAAGGCATGATGAAAAAAGAAATGGCTAAAGAAAATTTAGAAAAAGTACTTAAAATTAAGGCATAACAATTAATTTCAAAAACGAGGACTGTATTTATTGACTTTGCAATAGAATCTCCTGAAAGAATAGAAATGTGATTGAACAATATGGAGGACATATGAGAAATATTTTATGGACTTATCTTTATGACAGCAAAAATATAAATATATTTTCTGCTCCACACACCTTCAGAATATCAAAGAGCTCAGAAATTCGTAAAGAATGGAGCCAGTGTAAAAACATAGAAAAAGTTAAGAAAAAATTCTCAGAAAAAGTTGCTGAAAAATTCCAAAAAGATGAGAAATTCTTAATTTTTACAGTACCAACTTCAACAGAAAATGATCAATTATTTATTAAACCTCTACTTGAAAGTGTAACAGAAAAATATAGCAACGCATCTTTTCAAAATGTGTTTCATAAGAAAGACAGCTCTATAAAGTTTGGTTCGGATGAATTTAAGAAAATGAGTTTTGCCGAGAAAAAAGAACTGATAAAAATAGATAAAATTTCAGAAGTAGATTCTTTGATAGAAAGAGCACTTATAATCGACGATGTTTGTTCAAGCGGAGAAAGTGTTAAATTTCTAAATGACCTTATAAAAGAGAATTTTAAAAATATAAAAAAAGTGGATGCTGTTGTTTTTCTAAAAATTGAGTCCCCCAGAAATTAATATTTAAAAAAAATAACCCATAGAGTTCAGCACTTTTATATAAATCCTCCCCTTTCCCATCTACGATTTCCAGCAATTTTTTGCATTTCACCACATTTCTTGAAATCATAACCGGCATTTGATATATTAATTCCGTATTTAAGACAACGGAGCGATTTAATGAGTAAAAATGAGCTGATAAAACTTGATGAAATTAAAAGCAGGATCTTTACTATCCGTGGTGTTCAGGTGATTCTTGACAGGGATATCGCATATTTGTTTGGAGTGGAAACAAAAGTGCTTAATCAGGCAGTGAAAAGAAACAGTGAAAGATTTCTTGATGATTTCTATTTTATTCTGTCAAATCAAGAACTTGCAATCTTGAGGTCACAATTTGTGACTTCAAGTTGGGGTGGAACAAGAAAAAATCCGTATGTTTTTACAGAAACTGGAGTTGCGATGCTTTCATCAGTTTTGAAGAGCAGTACCGCAATTAAAATGAACATTATGATCATGAAAGCTTTTGTCACAATGCGGCATTTTCTTTCAAACAACGGAGATATGTTTAAGCGAATTGGAACTCTTGAAATCAAACAAATCGAAACCGACAGCAAAATTGAAAAAATTCTAACAGCGATTGAGCAGAAAAATATTCAGCCAAAACAAGGCATTTTCTTTGACGGTCAGATATTTGATGCTCACACATTTGTCTGCGATCTCATCCGTTCGGCCGAAAAATCCATTGTTCTGATCGATAATTATATTGATGACACTGTTCTCACCTTGTTCTCAAAACGGAAAAGCGGCGTTCATCTGAAAATACTGACCAGAACCATCTCGAAACAGCTTCTTCTTGATGTTAAGAAGTTCAACGAACAGTTTCCTCCCGCTGAAATCCAGGAATTCGACCAATCCCACGACAGATTTCTGATAATTGATGATTTACAAGTCTATCATATCGGCGCATCACTAAAAGATCTTGGCAGAAAATGGTTCGCATTTTCAAAGATGGAAATGAGCACTGCACACCGGCTTCTTGCAAAAACCATAAACTAAATAATTCCAAACTACCTGTTTTTTTAATATACTCGTCATGAATCTCAGAGAATTGAAAATGAATAAAGTTGCAGATAAATACAGCAAAAAACAAAGAGTTAACGAAATGCACATCAGTACTGAAAACAGGAAAGATGTGTACTTATGGCGAATAGACCCTGTGGCCGGAGAAACTGCTGAATGAGTAAATTTATATATAAATATTGCGCCCTGACCCCTACAGATGTTCTACAGATGCTATGATGTTAAAGCAAGGAAACAGTATCAATCTGTTATGTCAGGGGGGTAAAAGAAGATGAATAAAAATTTTTGTATTATTTTCCTTGCGATGCTTTTTTTGTTTTTTAGCTGTGCCACGCTGTTTGCAAATACTGATTCCGAAAAACAGACAAAAGACATTAAAAATAAGATCTCCTCAACAGTGACCAACAAAGATGTTGAGGAATTCAAAAAGCTATTGTCAACGCAGAAGTTGGAATCTTTTGGTTTTCTAATTCATGATAACATGCTTTATCGCGATTATGAAATATATAAAAGCTATTTTGAAATGCATCCTTTGCCTGAAAAAATATATTTACTTAATGTGCTTTTGAAAAGAGAGGGTGTTTTGTATCTTGTTAGACTTATTAATGACGGAGTTGTTTCGGAGGCTGAATTTTCTTATAATGACAATAAACATCCTTATTACACAAAGAATAATTTAGTTTGCGTTCTTGGCATGAACGGTTATTTTGATCTTGTTAGAGAGTTTATCTACAAGAATAAAAATCCACACTCAGTTTGTATAGATACCAATAACTGGTTCGAAACAGAGCTTCACTATGCAATTATAGCTAATGATATAGATGCTGTTAAATATGTTCTTGATAATGGTTATCTGGAACATATTGGATTAAATTTTGAAAAAGATCTCGCCAAAAAACATTTTGAGCAATGGGTATATACAGAAGAACAGGAAAAGGAGGATAAAGAGAAACCTAACCCATATAAAGGAAAAATAATTATGGAAAATTTCTTTGGTGAACCCCGTGGCTTCCCAATTGCTTTATCTCTAAGAGGCTCCGCTTATAAGCATGAACAAATGCGAATAGGTGACAATTTACCATCTTTTGACATCATAAAACTCTTAATTGACAAGGGTGCACGCGGAATTTCAAAGAAAAAAGCATTTGAATTACTAGAAAAAACAAAAAACAACAGAAAGCCGGAAGAATACGAAAAGATTAAGCAGTATCTGCAAAAGAACTATCCTGACGATAAACCCTTAAAAAAACCTGACGATAACTAATGCATTCATCACTCGTCACCCTCTTGAGCATCGAAGCTTTAGCGAAGATGGTTCACTGTTCACGGCGACCGGAAAGGTTGCATTGGCCCTCCCCGGGAAAAGTGGAAATTTTAAAAGGATATAATATATGAACTACGCTGAAATACTGAGTTACGGGATGCCCGGATTGGGTTTTCTGCTCGCACTGTTTACTTTTGGTCTCATCAAACTGGAACAGAAAAAGTCAAAACCGCGAAAACCTATCCTTATTGCGATATATGTGTTCATGGGATTTGCGGTCATTATCTTTTTAATGGGAACATATATAAAGGCGCTTGAACTGATGAATACAGGAACAGCGTCAACTTGCCCGGAAGCTGGATGTTGAGCACTACAATCTTGATGTTATAATTACTGTCGGGTACAGAGTAAAATCCCAGCGGGGAATTAAGTTCAGGATGTGGGCAAACAATGTACTTAAAGAATATCTTTTAAAAGGACATGCTGTTCAGTTTCGGCTTGAGAAAATTGAAGATGATGTGCATAATCTGAAGAAAAAAATAGATAACTTTGAAATTAATCTATGATTCCTCAATCTATCATATCGGTGCATCCCTCAAAGACCTCGGGAAAAAATGGTTCGGATTTTCCGAAATGGAACTTAAAGCGACAGAAATCCTTTCAACAATTTAAAATATTTATTAATTCGGCAACAAGCTGCAGCCGAATTAAAGATTGAACTTTAAGATGGTCGCACTATTCCCGATTCATGGTTCAGCAGATCTCTGACGATAAGCATGACTTCGTGCTGTCCGTAAACTTTCTGTTCACCGGTTTTCATGTTCTTCATTAAGATCTTTTTTTCTTTAACTTCATCTTCGCCGATTATGAACATGAACTCTGCGCCTGTTTTATCGGCTTTCTGAAGCGCTTTTTTGAATTTTTTGGGTTTGTAGTCCGCAAAGAATCTCACCGGGTGGTGTGACATATGCTTTGCAAAGTGGACAAGGTCGTCAACAGCTTCATCACAAAGCGCATATCCGGCTGAAAGTACAGGTTCAGAGTAAAAATCTTCGCTGATGAGATCGAAAAGCCTTTCAAGCCCCATCGCAAAACCTGTCGCCGGTGTGTCCGGTCCGCCTATATCGGCAACAAGATTGTCATATCTTCCTCCGCCTGCCACCGCATTCTGTGAACCGCCTGTATTTGCAGATATCTCAAATGCTGTACGGGTGTAATAATCCAGGCCTCTAACAATGAAAGGATCAATGATATAAGGCACATGGAAAATAGCGAGCGACTTCTGAAGCTGTTTGAAATGGTCATCGCAGGCACTGCAGAGATGATCTGTCATGACCGGAATATCCTTGTATTTTGACTTCGGATCGCAGGTCTTGCAGTCGAGAAGTCTCAGCGGATTGGTATTTATCCTCGTTTTGCAATCATCACAGAGGTGCTCTTTTTTTGATGAGAAGTACTCCACCAGTTTTTCTCTGTATGCAGGCCTGCATTCCTTGCATCCTATTGAATTCACATGCACCTCGAAATTGACCTTGAAGTGATCGAGCACTCTGCACGCCGTGAAGATCATTTCTGCATCCATCTGTGCCGAATCATCACCGAATATCTCTATGCCGAACTGGTGGAACTGGCGGTAACGGCCTTTCTGCGGTCTTTCGTACCTGAAAAAAGGTGCAATATAGAAAGCCTTGAAAGGAAGCGGCTCGTTCATCGCTATTCCGTGTTCTATGAAAGCCCTGACCACACTGGCAGTACCTTCAGGTCTCATCGCAATATGACGGCCTTTTTTATCAAGGAAATCATACATCTCCTTCTGAACGACATCGGTCGTTTCGCCCACTCCGCGCTTGAAAAGAGCGATCTCCTCGACTATCGGGGTCCTGAACTCCGTGAAATTGGCGTTACCAACAAGAAGTTTTATGTCCTCCTCCATCCTGCCCCAGCGGCGGGCGCGCTTTCCGAACAGGTCGTTCATACCTTTTACTGCTGTGATCATTTGGCTTTCTCCGCGTATTTTGAATAATATTTCTGTTTAGGACTATTCGGTTTATCAGGAACCGTTAAGAGCAATAACCCGCTTTCAATTAATGGTTTAAGTATTTCAGAACGAAAATGTTCTCTATGAGTCAATTCTATATAAGTCATAATTTCTGCCGTTGTTTTGGGCTCCTTACAATAATCTAAAATCTTTTTTATCCTTCCATCCTGCTCGGTAACTTGCTCGGTAACTTGCTCGGTAACTTGCTCGGTTAAGGGGATTATTATTTTAAATACATTTTCTTCAATCATTACCGGACGGCTATTCGAATAAAATTTAACAAACTTCATCAGATTCCTGAAACCTGAACCAAGTTCATCAGCAAGTCCTATCTCTTTAAAAACTCTCGCAATAACAGGATTTTTAGGATGCGGAGAAAAATTATCCGGATTTAGAATGCCGCCTGTAAAAGGTTTGTTACCGTTCTCAGAGTAGATCCTGTTTTTTTCAATTATTATTTTTGCAGGGAACGCATTGAAATACTCTCTATGGATCAAAATATTTGATGCAATTTCACGAAATATTTTATCCCTTAAACTTATTCGCTGCGTCCCTTCAAGATAAAAAGGATCCGGAAGATGTTTCTGCCCAAAAGCAATAATCCTGTCATAGCTTTCAATTAAATTTGTTCTGACATCATCCCTGTCATCATATCTGTCGATATTTTCTTTTCTGAGAATGAGATCTGTTCTATGATGCGGAACTGCAGAAAGTATTGTTTCATCTTTGCCGAACAGCAGAATAGCCGCAAGCGTAAGACCTTCTTTGTCTGTCTGAAAATCTTTTGTAAAAAGTTTGCTGCTTTTTAACATTTCAATATCAGACATATCTTTCCATGGATGGTTTTCTCTTTGAAATACAGCAAGCTGTTTTGCTCTGGCAATAATGTCACTGCGCAGATCAGATATATGGCAATGCGGATAAACTGTATTTTCAGTGTAGAAAGTCTGTTTGTTCATATACAAACCGGAAACAAGAGCATTATTGTTCGTAATATCCAGATCACCGTCTTCATTGCGGTCAAATATCTTTCCGCCGCATTTGTGAACCTGAGAACTTTCAGGGACATAAACATAAATGATCTGCCTGCCGTCAAATTCAACCTGCTCCGCACCCGATAATTTGGCCGCAGCCAGCACTTGTTCTACCAGCCGGTCTGAATTGTGCGCCAGAATGCCCAGCGAAT
>JAKLDO010000111.1 GCA_022703485.1 bacterium | reverse complement strand
TAAATTTCAATTTTCTGAAATATTTAACGAACAAAACAAAATGGAAACAACATGACAACAAACGAACAAACTCAATTAGGTAATACTCTTTGGAAAATCGCAGACGAATTGCGTGGAGCAATGAACGCAGACGATTTTCGTGATTATATGCTTTCATTTCTGTTTCTGCGTTACCTGAGCGACAATTATGAAAATGCGGCAAAAAAAGAATTGGGTAAGGATTATCCTGTTTTAAACGGGAATGGCGGTAAAACACCCCTATCCATTTGGTATGAGAAGAACCCTGATGATGTTACTGAATTTGAAAAGCAAATGCGCAGAAAGATTCACTATGTTATAAAACCAGAAAATTTATGGAACAACATTGCATATCTGGCAAAAACCCAGAGCAAAGAGCTGCTCCGCACTTTACAGAAAGGCTTTAAATACATCGAAAACGAATCGTTTGAAAGCACTTTTCAGGGATTGTTTTCTGAAATAAATCTGGATTCTGAAAAACTCGGAAAGGGTTATGAAGAACGAAATAAAAAGCTTTGCACCATCATTCAGAAAATTGCAGAAGGGATCAGCCAGTTTTCTACTGAAGAAGACATGCTGGGCAATGCTTACGAATACCTGATCGGTCAATTTGCAGCAGGCTCAGGTAAAAAAGCGGGAGAGTTTTATACACCACAACAAATTTCCGATATTCTTTCTGCCATTGTGACACTTGACAGCCATGACCCGAAAAAAGGCGAAAAGAAAAAGATTGAACGGGTGTTGGACTTTGCCTGTGGTTCAGGCTCGTTGCTTCTCAATGTCCGCAAAAAAATGATGAAAGCAAACGGAACCATCGGAAAAATATATGGACAGGAAAAAAATATAACTACCTACAACCTGTGCCGAATGAATATGCTGCTGCATGAAGTTAAAGACACAGAGTTTGAAATCCATCACGGTGACACACTGCTCAACGATTGGGATATTTTAAACGAAATAAATCCTGCCAGAAAGTTAGAATTTGATGCCGTTGTAGCAAATCCGCCTTTCAGCTACCGCTGGGATTCATCTGAAGCAATGGGGGAAGATTTCCGCTTTAAAAGTCATGGACTTGCTCCGAAATCAGCTGCGGACTTCGCTTTCCTGCTGCATGGGTTCCATTTCCTGAGCAAGGAAGGAACAATGGCAATTATTCTGCCTCACGGTGTTTTATTCAGAGGCGGTTCAGAGGAAAGAATTAGAACCAAACTTTTAAAGGATGGACATATTGACACCGTTATCGGGCTTCCTGCAAACTTATTCTTCTCGACAGGTATTCCAGTTTGTATTCTGGTTTTAAAGAAGTGTAAAAAGCCTGATGATGTGTTGTTTATCAATGCAAGTTCTGATGAAAACTTTGAAAAAGGTAAAAGACAAAACAAATTACTGCCTGAACACATCAATAAAATAGTCGAGACCTATAAATATCGCAAAGAAGAAACCCGTTACTCCCGCAGAGTTTCAATGAACGAAATAGAAAAAAACGAATTCAACCTTAATATTTCCCGTTATGTAAGCACTTCAGTGGACGAAGAATTAATTGACTTGAAAGAAGTAAACCAAAAACTCGTTGACCTTGACAAAGACATTGCCAAAGCAAAAGAAACACACAATAAGTTTTTAAAGGAATTAGGGCTTCCGCCTATATAACCCACCTATCACGCGATATACCCGCTAATATTTCAGAATTCTTTCAATTAGCAATTGACATATTTGCAAAATATGATAATGTATAGCGTGAGACATGGAGGTGAAAATGGAGTTTTTAAAGATTGAAGAGATATTGAGTGATCAAAGAGCGGTGTTTGGCGGCAAATCGCCGGGAATAGAGAGAAACATAGACTTTGAAACTGCTTTGAAACATGAAAGAATTGTTGTGGTTTCAGGGGTGAGAAGAGCCGGAAAATCAACTGTTTTAAGGCAGTTTGCTCAAAAAATGGATGACTGGCACTATGCAAATTTTGATGATGAGCGGTTGATAAACTTTACTGTTGATGATTTTCAGACGATGATGGTGATATTTCACAAAAGATCGCTTTCAAAGAACATAATTATTGATGAAATTCAGAATGTTGATGGGTGGGAACGGTTTGCAAGAAGAATACACGATGAAGGATACAAACTTTTTGTAAGCGGTTCAAATGCCAAAATGCTCAGTTCTGAACTCGGCACACACCTCACCGGAAGATATGCAAAAATTGAGCTTTTCCCGTTTTCTTTCAAAGAGTTTATAAACTTTAAAGGACTCGATCTTCAAACTGTTACCACTGCCGTAAAAGCTCAAGTGCTTAATTATTTTGATGAATATCTTCTAAACGGTGGATTTCCCGAGTATCTTAATTTTAACGATACTGAGTTTCTGAAAAGAACTTATGATGATATTCTATATCGCGACATCGTCAGCAGATACGGAATCAGAAATGTTAAACAGTTCAAACAGCTTTCGCACTATCTGTTCACTAATTTTACAAAAGATACAAATTACAGCACTTTGAAAGATAATCTCAATTTTGCAAACACTACGACGGTTTCAAATTATATTCATTATCTTGAAGAATCGTATCTTCTTTTTGAAGTTTTCCAGTTTGATTACAGCTTAAAAAAACAGCAGTCTAATCAGAAAAAAATTTATGCTATTGATAACGGACTTAGAAATTCAATAGCTTTCCAGTTTTCAAAAGAATATGGAAATCATCTGGAAAACATGATTTTTATAGAACTTAAAAGAAGGGGGCTGGACATATATTTCTACCGCTCAAAAAAAGAATGTGATTTTGTTATCGTTGATAGAGAGAAAGTTTCAAAAGTTATTCAGGTGACATATTCTCTCAACGATGCAAATAGAGTTAGGGAGACAAACGGGCTTCTTGAAGCGATGAAAGAGCTTAGAACTGATAACGGAATAATAATCACAGCTCATCAGGATGAAACTCTCAGAATTGATGACAAAGAGATTCCTGTCATTTCAGCATGGCGATGGCTTGCAGGATAAACACAATAATAACAAGGCGTTGCACGAATTCATGTAAATTGCAAGTTCAACTTTCAATTTGCACAAACAAAAATATACTGAAAACACTTGTCACTAGCAGATATCTTTTTTATCCGGCGGAAATACAACTGAAATTATGACTGAAAGGATAAGTATCGACCCTACTACACCCAGAGCGATGCCTGTGGGCACTTTGAACCACTGGGCGATAAGCATTTTGGTCCCGATGAAAGCAAGTATGAACGCGAGTCCGTACTTGAGATAATGGAAAAGAGGCATCAGTCCGGCTAGTGCGAAATATAGCGACCTGAGACCTAAGATAGCAAAGATATTGGATGTATATACAATAAAAAGGTCATTGGAGACACAGAGCACGGCAGGAATTGAATCGACTGCAAATGCGACATCAGAGATCTCTATCATGAAAAGTACGACCATTAGAGGTGTAGCCATTAAACGGCCGGCCTCTTTTATGAAAAAACGCGACTGATGGAATTCATGAGTCACAGGCACGAACTTTTTAAAAAGCTTTAGCAGAGGATTATTCTCAGGATGTATCTCCTCATCTTTTTTGAATATCATCTTTATTGCCGTGAAAACGAGGAATGCTCCGAAAACATATATCACCCAGTGGAACTTGCTGACAAGGGTGACGCCGGCAAAAATGAAAACCATCCTCATAACTATTGCACTCAGTATGCCCCAGTAGAGAACCTTGTGCTGGTACTGTGAAGGAACATTGAAATACTGGAATATCATCAGGAACACGAACAGATTGTCCATGCTCAGCGATTCCTCGATCAGATAGGCCGTGAGGAACTCGACCGCCTTTTCAGTACCCATCGTGAAATATACGAACACATTGAAAAGTATCGCAAGCCCTATCCAGAAAGCGCTCTGCTTCAGAGCCTCCTTCAGACATATCGTATGGGCTCTTTTATTCAACAGAGCAAGATCGACATACAGAGCGACAAAAACAAGTGCAAAGAAGATTATCCAGAACATTTACCAGTCTCCAATAACTATATCAGTCTGCCGTCCACTATTTTTACTGTCCTGTCGCATGATGCCGCAACGGTGCTATCGTGAGTGACTATCAGGAAGGATGTTTTCTGTTCAAGGTTTATCTTGCGCAGAAGTGAAAAGACTTCGTTTGACATTGCTGTATCGAGGTTGCCTGTCGGTTCATCGGCAAGGATCACCTTAGGGTCCATTGCAAGAGCCCTTGCTATCGAAACACGCTGTCTCTGTCCTCCTGAGATCTCGTCAGGTTTGTATGTCAGTCTGTCTGACATTCCCACAGAATCAAGCAGATACTTCGCTTTTTCCCTCATTGCCTTTGTTGCGAGCCCGCCCGAGGCGGCCATCATCGGAAGCATCACATTCTCAAGTGAGTTGAACGCTCCGATCAGATGATGGAACTGGAATACAAAACCTATCGTACGGCCTCTTATGGCCGTGAGCTCGTCGTTATCCGATTTTTCAAGCTGTCTGCCGAATACTGACACTGTGCCTGAAGTCGGTCTGTCAAGAAGTCCCATTATGTTAAGAAGCGTTGTCTTTCCGGAACCGGACTGACCTACCAGAGCGCAGAAATCACCTTCGCTGATATCGAGGTCTATTCCGTGAAGCACTTCGGTCTTTACTTTGTCACCGTAGGACTTTGTAATATTTTTTAAAGATATGACATTTTCCATTTCATCACCTAATGTATCACTGTGGCAGGATCGACCGATGATGCCTGTCTTGCCGGCATCGCCGCGGACACGATCCCCACAGCTGTGCTTATAAGTATCATTATAGCGTAGGTCATAGGCTCGATCTCTATCGGGAACCGGGGAGTTCCGTCAGGGTTCATCGATATCATCTTGAAGAACAGTGCAAGACCCGTACCCATGAACGCGCCTATAACACTTCCTGTAAAACCTACTATCGCACCCTGATAAAGGAATATCCTGACTATCTGCTTCCTTGATGTTCCGAAAGCTAGCATTATCGCTATCTCCCTTTTTTTCTGAACGACCGAAACTATCAGGACGCTTGCAATTCCAAGAGCCACGGCGACCATTACAAAGAACTGTATCATGAAACTCGATGACGACTGGCTTTTCAAAGCGGTGAGAAGCTGTGAATTGGTCTCCATCCAGCTGAGGCTCTGCAACGAAGTTCTTTTTGCAACCGTACGCGCTATCTTTTCAGCCGAGAAAATGGAACCGACCCTCATATCAATTGAGTTTATCTCCCCTTCAAGTGCCATAAGGGCCTGTGCTGAATTTATAGGGACGAACACCCAGTTGTCATTGACCTGACTGCTTCCGAGATCGAAAACACCTGCAACTGTAAAAAAATCGCTCCCGTTCGCTGTCGATATCTGGATCCTGTCACCCGGAACAGCGCCGAAATCCTCAGCAAGGGTCTTTCCTATGACCACTGAAACACTGGGAAGCTCCCACCTGCCTTTGATAATGTTCTTTGTTATGGGTATTATCTTCCTGAAAGATTCAGCATCGACACCGTTCATCATGACAGAACGGGAAATGTCACCTCTTTTTGCAAGTGCGGCACCTCTGAGATGCGGAGCGACCGCCGTGATGCCTTCTATCTTTTCAATGCTTTCTATTTTCTGCTTCCAGTCAAGAATGTACTGCGGTCTGTCAAAACCTCTGCTCTCAGTGCCTATTACAGTTCTTTCACCGTTCGACATTACAAGTGGACGGGGTTTTTCCTTGTGGGCATTGGAAACGATGTGCGGCTGGGAACCCAGAGTTTTATCTATAAGGGAGACCTGAAGCCCGCTTATCAGTCCGTAAAGGAACACCATTACAGCCACGCCTACAGCACAGGCAAGCATTATGAAAGCCGTCTGCCTCTTTTCGTCCAGCAGATATCTGACAGCCACCAGAAGTTCGAACATTATCTGCACTCCTGAAGTTCACGGGGTTCGACCCTTTTTCCGGCATCAGGAAGTTCGCTGTCCTCCGGCATGATCACTATGTCACCTTCTTTCAACCCCGCTGTGACAAGGACATTGGAACTGTCCCTTACACCTGTTTTCACGCTCTTCTTCACAGATCTGCCGTCCTCTATAGCGAGAACAAACGGATCCGCTGTTTCATCAAGTGCCGAAGCAGGGACCAGTATGACATTTTTCACGGTTGCGACATCCATATCTACAGAGACCGTCATATCGGTCTTGAGATATTCAGGAGGATCAGGGATCCTGAGCTTGACCTTTACGGTTCCGCGGGCAGGATCGACCGCTTCTGAAATGAAATATACAAAAGCATTGAAGTTCCTGTCAGGATATGCTTCCGCTGATACAAGCGCTTTCTGGTTTTCGGTTACGAAAGAGAGATTCTTCTCCTCGATATCGGTAGTTATGAATATTTCACCGGTCTGCGCAAGTTCAAAAAGTGCAGTTCCGGGCTGAACGACACCACCCTGCTCAACTTTTTTATGAAGGATGACTCCTGCAAAAGGAGCGGTTATTCTCGATCCGTCCAGCTTGTCCCTGTAAAGCTGGGCATTTGCCATCGCCTGATTCAATGATGCTTTCATGAGGTTGAAGTCGTTACCTCCTTTTGAAATGCTCTTTTCCCTTGCCGACGCTATTTCAAACTGGCTCTGAGCCTGTTTTAATGCAAGTTCTGAAGCTGTGAACTCCGACTTTGAAAGGGACTGTTTCTCAAAAAGCTTCCTGCTTCTTTCAAAGTTCTCTTTTGCATTCTCAAGCTGGTTCCGCCTTTCAATGAGGGTCTCTTCGGCAACTCTGACTTCCGTTCCGGATATCTGCTCAAGTTTTGCTTTAGCCTGTGAAACAGCCGCTTCAGCTATTGCAAGATTCGACTTCAGCTCTGAATCCTCGATAGTTAGAAGGACCTGTCCTTTTTCCACCCTGTCACCTTCATCGACCTTCACCGATGAGATCCTTCCTGATATAGTGGAGCCGAGCACCACTTCCGCGGCCGGTGTTATTCTGCCCATGACGACAAGTCTCTGATTGAACTCTTTCAATGCTATCCTGCACGCAGACACTTTCAAGGGCATTAACATCCCTGCAATAAAATATCCTGCGGCAGTCAGTACAACGGCGGCAATGATTATCTTTTTCACGGCAGTACCTCTAAAAAAACCTGCTCTAAAAATATAATAATGTGCTATTTTTGCAATAAATTACCGTCAACTGTATTTAAGCGCTATTTCAACAAGTCTTTCGCCTATCCTGTCAAGAGGTGTGATAGCTTTATCGGTCCCTGTAAAGAAGTTCATCCATGTATTGGCACTTTTCAGACCCTTATTGTAGAATGTGTGGAGAAATCTTGCATTTTTATCCTGAAAGCCTGCGATATCAGAAGCCGTGAAAGGGAACACGATATCCAGACCGGTGCTTTCACCAAGGTATCTTTTAAGCACAAGCATCTTTGAATTTATATCCTTGTTGGAGGCATGACTGCTTTTGGTTTCAAAAACATGGATGTAGCCGTTCCTGAAAACAACGAGCGTATCTATTTCTATGAGCGAGTTCCCTTTTCCGTCAAGTTTTACATTCTGATGAATTGACGCGATGCTCTCTTTTAAAAGCTGATTTTCCATGACCGCCTTGTAAACGGCGTAACTGACTATTTTCTCGAATACTATGGATATCTGGGACCTTGTATTGTGCTTGCTCTCGCTTTCGATCTCCTTCACATATTTCTGTTTGAAACGGTTGAAAGCAATCATGCTGAACTTGACATCGTTCGATCTTGATGCGCTTGCGGCTTCAACAATGGACTTGATGTTATCGTATGAAGAAAAGAACGCTCTTAGCACCATTGATGAGCACAGATTGCTGTAAA
>JAKLDO010000110.1 GCA_022703485.1 bacterium | reverse complement strand
TATCTTATTTTAGGCAGATTCGACTTCTCAAGAATTAACAGATTCTGCCAACCCACTCATTTTTAGAAGGAACCAAAAATAAATAGGTCTGTTAAAGATTACTAAATGCTGTGATAAAGACTTCCGGAGTTTTGTTTTGAAGAAAATTTCAGTGATTTTCATTATTATCTTTTCTTTCATGTTTGCATTTTCAGCTGAAGCAGACTGGGAAAAAATAAAGTCCGAGGCGAATCAGAAGAAAATTGAGCTTCTTCAAAAAACAAAGACTTACAGAAAAACTTCCATTCCGCTTCTCATTATCGGTCCGTTGTTGACCGGTGCCGGGTTCGGATTGTTTCTTCATGATAAGGCGTTTAATGGAGAAAATTCGCCATCCGCTCAATATTCCCTCATGTTCACAGGGCTATCGTTGATCGGAACAGGTATGGTATTCAACTACTACTCAGATTACTGTCAAAACCGCTATCAGGCATATGATACTGTAACTCAAAAAGAGTTCAATCCTGAGTTGAGGATAAATTCAAAAAACTTTTTCATTCAGGTCGAGAATCAGACAAAGAAATTAAATGTGAAAACATTGAGAGTTCATGGCGCAGCAATGATTTTGCTCTCTTTGCCCATTTTTGCTCTGGCTTCTTTTTCAATTTATGAAATGGCACAATATATAAATGAGATCTGCTTGTTTTGTGATGTTTTTCACAATGCTGGTTTTGGTAGTGTTCTTATTTCTTATGTTGCGATTCATGCAAATCAGGTTTTATTGTTTGCACCAGGTTTGGCATCATTGATCGGTGGTATTATTATGCTTGCCAAAGCTTCAAAATATGAAAAACTGAGCACAGCACCGAACATTCTCACGCTGACCAACATCACCCCGATAATCAACCCTGTCTCAAGAACTTACGGACTGGCTCTGGGATTTTCGTTTTAGATCGGTCAATAGTCCCTTTCCTTCAGGAGAGGGATTCAGGGTGAGGTCTGCCGTTCATCATTTCACCCATGTTGCCAGAAATCCCATTGCGGCACCGTAAATTGTGGAGATCCACGGATTTGATGTGATTGGACAGCCGCCTGATGAGCAGCCTACGAACCTGTAATAAAGATACCCCGCCGCTCCGCCGATAAGAACTCCTGACACGGGAACTATGAACTTCATCATTTCGCATCACCTTTTGAAAAAACTCCATGCGGGCAGAACCTTATGCACTTTCCGCAATTTATACACAGATCATCTATCACATCCGGCGCATCAAAACCTTTCTGCACAAGAGCTCCGGTCGGACATACTTTTACTGATGGACATTTGTGATTCGAAGGACAGCGGAACTTTTCAACATTGACTGACATCTTTTCTCTCCATTAACAAATTGAACCGTCTTCGCAGTATCTGTGTTTCTCTATCTGTTTCTTTATCTCGCTTTCAAGGCTCTCCGCCTTCTGAAGACCTGAGAATCTGCCCACTTCCATTCCTTTATATGTAATGAGTATCGTCGGGACTGAACTTACACCGTAATATCCCGGAGTCTGTCTGTCTTTTGTAACATCCACCATTTTAAAAACTGCTTCACCGGAAAGCTCCGACTGAAGTGTCTCAAGCTCCTGTTTCTGCTTTTTACACGCCGCACAGTAAGGAGAAGAGAACGATATTACATTTATATTCCCTGTAAAACCGTCAGGTTCAAACACCTCAGCTGACGGCACACCTGTCTTTACGGGCTTCACATCATTCATATAAATGTAACCCGCAGTAAGTGCCGCACCCAGAATAACAGCTGTAAAAAGTCTTTTCAGCTTCATTTTACCGCCTCGTTAAGAGCGTTAACAAGAGTGTTTTCGCTCTGAAGACCCACGAACTGCTTCACGGGAACTCCGTTATTGAAAAGAATGAGGGTCGGAATGCTCCTTATCCCGAATTTTGAAGCGATGTATGGATTTTCATCAACATTTATCGAACCCACTTTAGCTTTGTCTGTGAACCTTGCGCTCACTTTTTCAAGAACAGGCGTCTGCATTCTGCACGGTCCGCACCACGGAGCGTGGAAATCGACAAGAGTTACACCGCTTGAGATCATCGTTTCAAAGTTCTTTTCATTAAGTTCGTGACTCATTCTTTTCTCCATTTCAAAGTTAAGTAACAACAAAAACGGCTATATTAAACAAAAACCGTGCCAAAGAAAACGGCCGTTTTCAATCCATTTAGAAATAACTTGCATTAACTTTCTAAATTATGTTATATTAACTTGTTTTTGTTAATTAACTTTGAGCAGACCATGAACATCAAAGAAATGATCGGAAAACTTCCGGCCGGCGTGTTTGTCACTGACAGGGATTTCAGGATCTATTTTGTCAACCGGACCATGCTTGAACTTGCCGGAGTGACAAAGTCCCTCACAACAAGAAGGGGCATGTCGGCTTTCATTTTCATCAGGCCTGACGGCGGATTGATGAAGCCTGAAGACAGCGACTGCCTCTGCAAGGGGACCGACAAGGTGATACAGCGTCATCTCTACCTCAGAAGACCTGACAGAGTGACACTTCCGGTATTCATCTCCGGCGTCAGGATCAACGACCGCGGAACTGAAAAGATAATTTTTACTGTGACAGACCTTACCCGGCTCGAAGGATGCGACATCCTTCCCGCGGCAGGAAGTGAAAAAAAGAGGTTTCACAACATGATCGGTGAAAGTGAACCGATGCAGAACATATTCAGGCTGATAGAACTTGCCGCAGACAGCGATGTCACAGTCATGATAAACGGGGAGAGCGGAACAGGCAAAGAGCTTGTTGCTTCAGCCATCCACAACGAATCATCAAGAAGGAACGGTCCATTTATAAAGGTGAACTGCTCATCACTTGTCGAAACACTCCTTGAAAGCGAACTTTTCGGACATGTGAAAGGGGCTTTCACAGGAGCTGTGAGCGACAGACCGGGGAAATTCGAGGCCGCAGACGGAGGAACGCTGTTCCTTGATGAGATCGGCGACATAACACCATCAACTCAGGTCAAACTTCTGAGAGCTGTTCAGGAAAGAGTAGTGACAAGGGTCGGCGAGAACATCGAAAGAAAGGTGGACATACGGCTTATCACTGCGACTAACAGAGACATCCGCTCGATGGTATCAAAGGGGACATTCCGCGAGGACCTTTTTTTCAGACTGAATGTTTTTCCAATAAATACGATACCTTTGCGGGATAGAGGCAGTGATCTTTTTCTGCTTGTAAATGCATTGATAGAAAAGCTCAACAGCAGATACGGAAGGTTCATTTCAGGAATAACGGGAACAGCCATGCAGGCTCTGATGAACTATTCGTGGCCGGGAAATGTCCGTGAACTTGAAAACGCCCTTGAATATGCATTTGTTATGCGGCGGGACGGAGAAATAACGACTGCGGAGCTTCCTGACGAGATATTCAGCGGCAGGGACAAACTGGTGAGCTGGAAAGAACCGATGATCCAAAACCGTTTCAGCAGAGCTCCTGTCGGAAAAGATGAACTCATCGCACTTCTTGAAAAATACCGTTCAAGCCGTAAAGCCGTTGCAGATCATCTCGGGATAAGCACTGTCGCCTTGTGGAAAAAAATGAAAAAATTCGGACTGCTGGAAAAAGGAGAATAAAATGGATGCAAGAACTGCACAATATCTGAGCGATTTCATAAAGCACGATTCGGACATTCTTGATGAATTGAGAAAGGAGAACCGTTCAAGGAACGACATACAGCCGATGGTGGAGATCGAGGTTGGAAAACTTCTTGTTTTCCTTATTAAATTAACTAAAGCGAAAAAAGTGCTTGAGCTCGGTACAAGTAACGGCTATTCCGCGATATGGATGGCAAAAGCTCTGGAGGATACAGGCGGAACAATTACAACGATCGATAATCACGAAAGGATATCGGCTGAAGCTGTTAAAAACTTTGAAAAAGCCTCCGCCCGAAACATCAGTTTCATTAAAGGAAAAGTTGAAGAGATCCTGCCTGAACTTATTTCAAAAAAGGAGAAATTCGACATCATTTTCCAGGATAGCGGAAAGTACCTATATCCGCTGATGCTTGAAAACACTGTGAAATTATGCAAAAAAGGCGGGGTGATCATCGCTGACGATTCACTTTTCAGAGTGATCGAAACTGTAAGAAGCGGACTTGGCGACTACACCCACGATTACAACAGAGCGGTCTTTTCCCACAAAAAACTTTTCAGCACCATTATCCCGATCGGTCACGGCTTGACACTCAGCCTCAAAAAATGATAGATCTTTTAAGTATTTTCAGACTTTCCCCAGCTTTTTAACAGATGTCTTCAACTTTCTTTCGACCTTTTTTATATCTTCCTCTGCAGGAAGTTCCTCCGGTTTTATTCCGCTTCGCCCCAGCAGATCCCTTACATCCAGATTGTTTTTCACATGCTCAGAGGTTATGTTTTCCTCCCCATGCAGATCATTCTTGTTTAAATTAAAGTTTGTTATTTCTGCTGCAAGGTCCTTGGCTTTTATTGTAATAGTAGGAAGAAAATCAGCAAGCGGTCTTGTTTCAGGAACTTTAATTTTCTTTTTCATTTCAATTGTCGATAAACCTCCAAAAAGAGCATTATCGCCTTTGCTTCTTATTCTGCCGAATCCCTTGTCATCAACACCTCTTTCATAAATATTTCTAGATAATTCCGTTTCGGTTTCAATCAGTTTTTGTCTTGCCTGAACTCTTTCATTAAGAGCAATCCTTTCCTCAACAAGTTCCTGTTTTCTTGTCTGCAATGCAAAATATCCTTGTGCAAAAGCAATTTCATCTTTCTTCGGATCTCCATTTTGAGCAGTCAAGTAGCAGGCATAACGGGTAAGCAATACATCATCTATTTCTTTTTCAGCACCTTTAGGCATCTTTATCGTTTTGTTGATGTCAACAAAATGATCTGCAACATTGAACCCATTGTTTTTACATGATATTTTTGCCTTATCTACTGCATTTCTAAAGTTTCGCCATTCAGAATATCCGAGGAGTTTCTGCAAATCTCTTGCAAACCAGAACTCAACACCGTTTTCTTCAAATGCATATTCTTCAAAAGTTTTTGTAAGCCCTGAGATTAATTCTTTTTTCAATCTTACCTCCATTTCAAACTAGCACAACGATATTATCACAATGTTTTATTTTGTCAAATCATCGTTATTATTTTTTAACATGCAGGTAAAAGCTGGTCACGGCTTGACACTAAGCCTCAAAAAATGATAGAGTTATTTGTTGTAACTGAACCGGAACTAACATGGAGAATCGGATGAACACAGGAATTGAGAAAAAGAAACGGAATCACAGCAATCATGAGAAACACAACGGTGATCATGAATCGAAAATTAAGATCAGGCCGATGGAGATAGATGACCTCGCACCGGCATTTCACCTCGGGGAGAAGCTTTTCACGCTCAGAAACCTGCCGAACCTTTACAGGATATGGGATGAATATGAGATAATAGATTTCTTCAACTCAAGTTCCGATTACTGTTTCAGTGCAATTGCCGATGGAAAATTCGTCGGATTCCTTCTCGGAACTGTCATTGAAAAGTCGAAAAGGAGAAAATACGGCTATCTTGTATGGACCGGTGTCCAGCATGAATACAACGGAATGGGTATTGCGACAAGCCTGTTCAACGCCTTTAAAAATAAAATGGTTGAGGAGGATGTCATGACAATAGTCGTGGACACTCAGGCCGATAACACCCATGCCATTGAATTCTTTAAAAGAAAAGGCTTCAAAGATCCTCAGGCACATGTCTATATGACACTTGAGCTGGATAAATAAAAATTCTTTGTCCTTATCTTTTTTTTCTGATAAGCTTTGCCGTCAACTTAATTTAAGGAGCACTTAGATGTTCGGACATCCGAAAGGTTTATTCATCCTGTTCATGACCGAGATGTGGGAAAGGTTCTCATTCTACACGATGAGAGCGATCCTCGTTCTTTATCTCACAGGGGTCATTTTCGTCAATTATTCCGCAGATCCGCAGATCATCCGCAACCATGCGCTCGAGATCTACGGAATTTATCTTCTTCTTGTCTATATTTCAGGACTTGCAGGGGGTTATTTCGCTGATAAAGTCCTGGGGTCGAGAAAAGCCATATTTGTCGGCGGACTTGTGATGGGCACCGGACTTTTCGTCATGGCCTCTCCTGAGCTCATTTATTACGGACTCGGCCTCATCATCACAGGCAACGGATTTTTCAAACCGAACATCTCGACAATCGTCAGCGGTCTTTACTCTCAGGATGATAAAAGGCGCGACGGAGCGTTCACGATATTCTACATGGGCATAAACATCGGTGCATTTATTGCAATATTTTCGGCAGGTTACGCTGAAGGTATCGCAAAGACCAATCCGTGGGGATGGAACATCGGTTTTATCATTGCAGGTATCGGAATGATAATAAGTCTGATCATTTTCTACATAGGGCAGAAACATCTCGGCTCTGCAGGATTCCCGCCGAGCCGGCAGATCACCGAAAAAACAAAGATCGAAGGGCGTGACTGGTCTGATATCGCTCTCTGGGCTGTCGGCATGATAGTTGTTGTCGTTGCAGTTGTCTTTGCGTGGAGCGCGTTCCTCGGTTCGATCTGGGACATGGTTCCCGGAATTATAAAACTTGCTGGAGGTATCGGTCTTATAATTGCGGCGCTTGGCGGATTCGTGGTCACAAACCGTGACAACACCCGTGAGGAATGGGAAAGGATCATTTCGATAGTAATACTGTCACTTTTCGTAATATTCTTCTGGGCAGGTTTTGAACAGGCAGGCGGAACGATGAACCTTTTCGCTTATGAGCAGACCGACCGTCACATTCTGGGCTGGGAAATGCCTGCAACATGGTTTCAGGGTGTAAATCCGCTTTTCATAGTTCTTCTGGCGCCTCTTTTCTCAATGCTGTGGAACCGTCTTGACCGTTCAAGATTCCCCATATCGACACCTGCCAAGATGGGTATAGGCATGATAGTTCTGGGGATCGGATTTGTAGTAATGTATTTCGGTCAGGGAGTGGCTGACGAGTTCGGCAAAGCAGGAATGGGCTGGCTTGTAGCGGTATATCTTCTTCACACGATAGGCGAGCTCTGCCTTTCTCCCATCGGACTTTCCATGGTGACTAAACTTTCACCTGTCCGCCGGGTTTCGCTCATGATGGGAGTCTGGTTTGCATGCACAGCCATCGCCGATTACCTTTCCGGCAGACTTGAAGCCATTGTCCACCACTTCGGAATAAGCCTCTGGGCTACACTCATTGCAACATCGGTCGGAGCAGGAATAATCCTCATCATGCTCACACCCATGCTCAAAAAATGGATGCACGGAAAAGCATAATTTCACCTTCTTCACAATCTTGAAATTCTAACCCGTATTTGATATATTAAACCGCTGTTTGTGTTTCCAGAAATCAAAACCAAAGTGGAGGCTCAAAAATGTCTCAAGGTGAAATCGTAATATACAAAGCTTTTGATAATGCCGATTTTCAGATTGATGTGATGGTGCGAAATGAAACTGTCTGGCTGAATCGTCAGCAAATAGCAATGCTTTTTGAAAGAGATGTTAAAACCATCGGCAAACACATAAACAACTCATTAAATGAAGAATTACATGGACTTCCAACTGTCGCAAAATTTGCGATAGTTCAAAAAGAAGGTGATCGTTATGTAGAAAGAGATGTTGAGCACTACAATCTTGATGTTATAATTTCTGTCGGGTACAGAGTATCAGGTAAAAACGAATCTTCCACCTAACCAAGGTATCTTTTTCGATGGTCAGATATTTGATGCTCACACATTTGTCTGCGACCTTATCCGTTCAGCCGAAAGATCCATTGTTCTGATCGATAATTATGTTGATGACTCTGTTCTCACCTTATTCTCAAAACGGAAAAGCGGCGTTCATCTGAAAATACTGACCAGAACCATCTCGAAACAGCTTCTTCTTGATGTTAA
>JAKLDO010000011.1 GCA_022703485.1 bacterium | reverse complement strand
AGGTGTCTTTCGTGTGTCCTGTGAACCGTAGTGCAGACAGCTAGAACTTTGACACCTTTGAGCTTTTCAAGTTCAGGATCTGTTATTGAACTTATATCAGCGAGCAGTCCGAACTCTCCTGTGCGGAAACTGTGAACCTCCATCGTCCCGTGGTGATGAACAACCGGAACAAGCTCAAAATCCTTGAATACAATGCTTTTTCCATCAAGTATTACCGGTCTTAGAAGCGGCCTTTCAATATATTCATTTTCAAAGAACATATATGGAAACCTTTCCCTGGCATTGGAGATCGTCTTTTCACCGGCAAAAACAGGAATGGCCGTCCCTGATCTGAAAGATGCCATCCTTATGTCATCTATTCCTGCAATGTGGTCGCTGTGAGGATGTGTCAGCCAGACACCGTCAATATGCCTGATCCCCGATCTGAGCAGCTGAAGCCTCAGCTCAAAAGGCAGGTCTACCTGCAGAACACTTGAACCTTTTAGCAGCGTGATGGAAAATCTCGTCCTCTTGTTTTTCGGATCATCAGACCTGCAAACAGCACAATCACAAAATAGCTGAGGAACTCCTGTCGAGGAACCGGTGCCGTTGAAAATAATTTCCATCAATCAAAAAATTTCCTGAAAAAACCCTTAATCGACTGCTTTTTATGAACTTCCTCTTCATATGTCTCGATCAGTTTCTGAAGCTGCTCCACTTTTTTTATAAGTTTTGTATTTTCAGCTCTGAGCCTCAAGATCTCTTCGCTTTCATCAGACCTTTTCTCTTCGATATTTCCGGTATGCTCAGAGGCAGGCTCTTTTTCAGTAATATCCTTAACGGCAGTCCCTTTTACACTCACAGGGACCGGGACGGGCTCTTCAGCAGGCGACACTGCGGATTTTTCTTCGGCCGCATTAAATTCAAGCACCGTTTCAACCGGAAAAATGTTCTCGGATTCAAAAAGGCTCTGATATGAAGAATCCTCAGCCTTTGTCACGACCTGTACATATACACCGCCGAATTTTCCTATAGCCTCTTCAACATCTGAAATACTGGGGAATATGACAGACCTTATTTCATTCAACGAGGAATCGGTTTTCATTGAAGTGAGAAAAAAAGGCTGAGGATTTCGCGGGTCTTTTACAAGACTGTTCCTCACGAAAGAGATCTTTTCAGGTATTCCGGTTATCACCAGGGTCAATTTAAGGGCCCTGTCGCGGTTCATGAAAGCTATAGATCCGTACTTGTCAAGAAGGTCCTTTATTGCGACACCTTTTTTTACCTTTTCAGACTCCTGTTTGATCTCATCTCTGGGAGCAGATGACTGGGACAGGCTCTCCCTTTCACCGGAAAGAAGTCCGGAAAGCCTGTGTATACCGTTCTGAGGGTTTATGTTGTTAGGAAGACAGATGTTCTTTATCTGGACAACCTTCTCCCGGAAGAACCTCTGCGCACTCAGTTCATTGAAATATATGGAATTGTCCTTTTCTTCAAACGGGATGTTTCCCATCAGGTAATAAAGCAGCGTGTTGGATTTCTGACTCAGGAAATAGGGAACACCCGGCACTTCCCTGTCAAGTTTCTCAAACCAGCTCCGGTACTTTTCGGTCTTGAGTTTTTTTATCATGTCAAGAGGGGGTATTTCGGGAAAGTTGATCGCGACATCATTCTCAAACTTCTTTATCAGAAAAGATGACTGCACCAGATCTTCGAACTCCTTCCTGACGATCGAAGTGTCTCCCTGCAATACCTGCTGTTCCGTAACATTTACATTTATTCCCATCAGCCTCTCCTGACCAGATCACTGTACCTGACAGTCCTGTTCCTGCCAAGTCCTTTAGCTCTATACAACGCCATGTCACACTTTTCAATAAAATCCTTCTCATTTTTTATGCGGTCTTCGTGATATGATGCGACACCCAGGCTCACAGTGAATGAAATACCTGACACTTCCTCCTTTTCGCAGTTCTTCCTTATCTTCTCGGCGGTCTGATATGCTCCGTCGAGGTCCGTTCCTGTAAGCAGGATGATGAACTCTTCACCTCCGAACCTTCCTACATAGTCGGATGACCGCACGGTCTTTTTAAGCAGTTCTCCGAGCTTTCTGAGAATTATGTCACCGGCGAGATGTCCGTAAGTGTCATTTATCTCCTTGAAATGATCTATGTCGAGCATTATCATTGATGTTATGAATTTATATCTGCCCGCCTTTTCCACTTCGTTTGAAAGTATGTCGAAGAAATGTCTGCGTGTGTAGAGTTTTGTCAGCGAATCGGTCGTCGCTATCTGTACAAGCTCGGCGTTATCGTAAATTACGCTTATATTTTCAGAGAGAATTTCCAGGAATCTTATCTCGGATTCAGTGAAATGCCCGAGCGTAGAATCCCTCTCTATGTAGCAGTAAGCTTTTATTTCGCCTCTCATCAGCACAGGCACGGCGGCAACAGAACGGAATTCCGGACCCTTTTCAGAAGGGGCGCCTGATATGAAGTCGATCCTGCCTGTCTTGAGCATTCTCGGAACGACACCCGCCTTGAAACGGAAATCGGACATCTTGTGCTCCCTGTGAGATGAATCGAGTATCAGGTAGCTGTTCTCTTCGCTGTCACTACCCACAAATACGATACCGCAGATCTCAAGAGACAGGATGTCAATGGTCTTTTTAATTATTATTTCCGTTATCCTGTTGAAATCAGTCCTGCCCGCTATCGATTTGACAATATCTATTATGGCGGCGTAGGAAGTGTTCATCGTGTTGAGATGCTCGATCTGGTTCCTTGTGTTGTAAATATGGGTCTGCAACTTTGAAACCTCTGATTCTATCAGGGTTTTAGAATCTTCGCCACAGTCCACGAACTTGAGTATCTCTCTTATTTTTGCAAACACATTCTCCGTATCATCCCTTTCAAGCACATAGGATATGCCGCTGAAAAGTGAGTAGAAATGATTGGCCTGTATCTGGAGCGAGAACTTTATTCCGGCCTGAAGGTATTTCCTTAGAAGTGATGACGAAGGCGCGGCATCTTTCAGAAAAAGCGCGGCATGATAGTAATAAAGCATCTGGAAAAGGGAATGCGAGCTTCTGACATCTGACTTTTCGACATCCATTATCAGGTTCATCGCCGAATCGCGGTTCCCCTGCTTCCTGTAGAAGATTATTCTGCATGTGATATAGAAAAGATAGTTCGTCTGTTTGAACAGAGGAAACCTGTTCAGAAGGGCCAGAAGTTTCGCATCAAGCTCTATGAATGTCTCTTTTTCGCTGCCTGTCATTGCTTCAAGGAGCATCAGAGATGAGGCGTAGAGAACGCTTTTCTGAGGGTTTACCGTCTCGAACTGTTCATAATACCTTCTAAGTCTGCCGCCTATGTTCCTTGCAATCCCTGTTTCGTTCTTAAGTAGCGACAAAAGAACTTGAAGGCTGTATATGGTTATCAGTTCGGGATCTTTGAACTCTCTTTTTGATATCTCCTCTGCATTGTAGAGATAATTGTCGGCCAGAGAGAACTCCCCTTTTATCACAGCAAGCTCACCGTAGTTGCAGTAACACATCTTGAGGATGTTGGCTCCGCTCCCTTTCCTTGCATATTCGACCGCTTTGTCAAGATAGAATCTTACATCGTTGAGCCTTCCGATCCTGTGGGAGCAGTTGGCGAGGTTCAGATAGCTTCTTGTGATCCTGTAATTATCGAATATTTCGAGAGACAGCTTCAGCGTTTCGTGAAGCACGCCGTATGCCTTCTTCATTTCATTGAAATTCCAGTAGAAAACGAACGATGCGTTCAGCGCATCTATGTAGAACGCTCTTGAATCTATTTTTGTCGAACTTTCAACCAGCTCCGTCCTGAGCTTTTCGAGCTTGTTGAAATCTGTGTTCTCACGATACAGCGAAAGATCGAAATGAAGCTGTTTCAGAGTAAACCTTCTGATCGGACCGAAAAGTCTGTCATGCCCCGACTGCACATATTTCAAAGCCCGCTTAAGATGGAAATCTGCCTTTATGTAGTTGTTCTCGGCCGTAAGATAGACATACGCCCTCAGATAGTGTTTAACAGCTTTCTTTTCAGGTGTGTCGGCGTCATATCCCGAAATGAACTTCGCCGCTTTCTTCGGATCGGAATCGCCTGCAAGTGAAAAGACAAGGTCTTCAAGTATTGTGTCGTTCTTCCATATCGAGTAGCTTTTTTCAAGCGGTTCTGTTGCCTTTTTGTATATTCCGAGCCTGTAGTAGCTCCTTCCTGCAAAAAGATAGACGGCGTGGAGCTTTTTCCCGGGCATTATCTCGGGGTGGGCTTCGATTATTGAAAGAGCTTCATCTATTGAGGATTCTGCAAGCTCTGAGTTCAGATAGGCCATCAAACCGCCGACTGACTGCAGATAAAGCTTGAGAGCCATCTCATTGTGTCCCGCCTTGCTGAAGTGATAAGCCGCAAAAGCGTACGGATTTATGTTCATTGAAAGGTTTTCAACTGAATTAAGGATCAGGAACTCGCCCATTTTTGCATGGAGATACTCTCTTTCTTCTTTTGTCATGAGATCGTATATTATCGGCTGGAACAGTCTGTTGACTATGTTTATCTTGCCGTTTTTATACATGACAAGGAGATAGTTCGCCTGAAGTATCCCGAGCGCCGAGTCAAGCTCTTCGCTGTTCATTTCATTTTCCACAAGGAACAGCAGCGCTTTCTTTGTAATGAACTTTTTATAGATAGAGCACGCTTTCAGTACCGTCTGCTCTCTTTTGTTGAACGAGTTTATCTTTGTTTCAAGCAGATATTCGACACCTTTCTCTCCCAGCGCCGCACCGTTGAACATGACCTGCCCGCCCTTGAGGGTTATAAGGTTCTCTTCGATCAGAAGGAAAAGAAGCGACCTTACCTGTTTTGCAAGTCCTTTGCTGTTGCGGTACACCCACATGAAAAGTTCATTGTCTATCGAAGCTCCTGCAAGACCCAGACAGCTTTCAATGTAGTCTCTCGTCTCTGCAAAGGTGAAAGGCGACAGTGTTATTCTTGAAAAAGCGGGGATCTCCAGGTTCGAGCCGCTTGTCGAATCGATCGTGACAACGACAAAGACCCTGTTCGAGCTTTCAGCGCCTGATGTGAGCTCCTGTATAAGTTTAAGCGACCTTTTGTCGATATGGTCGAAGTTGTCGAGCATGAGCACGAGAGGAATGTTCCTTGTTCCCATTTTTATGAAATCACGGAACATCGATACGAACCTGTAGAAATCTTCGCTGACCTGTGGAAGGTTTTTAACAGGTTTCACATTCTTGAACTCGCCGAACTCGCTGAAATGGGGGAAATAGAGGAGTATCGCGCCGCCCCATTTGAATGAAAGCTGAAGTCTGTACTCTCTGTCGAGGTTCTCCCAGATGGTGTCAACTATATCAACTGCAAGGTTCTGTGTCTGGCTTGCTGAAAAGAAAAGAGATCTGAGGTTCCTGTTGACGATCCTTTTCTCGAACTCTCTGAGGAACCGTGTCCTGCCTGCGCCTCTGGGGCTTTCGATTATCACAGCATGATCAAGTGCGGTGGCTTCGAAATTGTCGAGCATTTCAAGGAGCATCGACATTTCGGTCCTTCTTGAAACGAAATCGGCCTCTTTCACCTCAAGCCGTTTTTCCGTGCCGTCTGCCTTTTCACTTTTTCCGGCGACTGCGGCTTTCACCCTTTCAAGTGCGGAAAGCAGTTCTATCGTATCTCCGAAACGGTTGTCGGGATCCACTGAGATCAGTTTTTTTATTATCCTGTTCATTTCGGCAAAAGACTGTTTCGGGAAGACTATTTTTATATCTTCGTCGTTGATATCCTCTGCAAAAGGGGGCTTGTCCCACGGCATTTTTGAATAAAGCGCTTCATACATTATCACGCCGAGCGTGTAAAGGTCGGCTCTCCAGTCGAATTTCTTCCTGTTGATGATCTCGGGTGCCGTGTAGATGAAGTTGCTGTCCGCTTTGACGAGTTTATGCTCAAAAACAGACATCAGGCCTATATCGACAAGTTTCGCGGAGCCGTCAGACCTGATGATTATATCTTCCGGTTTCACCGCTCCGTGGACTATTCCGTAATTGTGGAGTTCGAGCATGGCCCTTGCCACATCTATGAAGACAGATATGAGCTTTGTCAGAGGTTCGCCTTTGAGTTTGTCCAGCGAATGGCCTTCGACATATTCCGCGGTATAGAAAAGAACGCCTCTTTCCTCAAAAAGCTCGAGCAGTTCGGCAATGTGTCTGCATTTTATCTGGCTGAAGACCTTGAACTCCTCGCGGAGCCTTCTCATGTCACCTTTTTTATTGAAATGGCTGTTTGTGACAAGTTTCAGCGATATGTCGGCACCGGTCTGAGTGTCATTTGAAAGCCACACTTCACCGAAAAAAGTACTTCCCAGTTTCCTTTTAAGCTCGAATCTGTCAGCAAGCATCGTGTTCTTAGCCATTGAGCGCCGTTTTGGACAAGCAGGTATTAATTCTAAAGTTCGCAGTGTGCATTCTATATACTTTACTAAATTTTCTCAACAAAAAGATTAAGCATGACGATTATTTTCAGCTGAGAGTTCAGCAGAACTATTTCAGCGCTTCGGTATTAAGAATCTGAAAATTGTACTGATACTTCTTTCCTGTATCAAATATCATCTGGTCAGGGTCTTTTTCATGAACTTTCATGTTATCGGAAATGGTGTAGATATATCCATCCAGTTTTTTTTCTTCTCCATCATTCTTTACAATCACACTCTTTCCATTTCTGTTAAACTTTACAGGTGGTGCGACGAGAACATCAGGATAAACAACATCATACATTGCCTGCCTTATTTCTCTGCACTGAAACGAAGCGCAGTTTTCCGGATGAAGAACTTCAGATGTGATATCAGGAACAAGTTTCGACGGCCATATTTTCCTGTCCCAGTCATTTTCATTGTCTTCATTCACGACCCCTAGTGCAGAAGCGGCCACTATTTGACCGGCACCTTCTTTTATTACAATCAGTGTCCTGCCAATTCCATCAGCATGAACGGAACCATAAAATCCCTCCACAAGAAACAGCTGCCATTTTCTGCCGATTAGGGCGTTTGAATCAAAAAGAGATGAATCATAGCCGGAAAAAGTTATTGTCCATACATTTTCTTTGTCCCCGTTTTTTTCATCTGGACTTGTTGCTTTTATTTTCAAATATTTTTCCGAATTAATGTTCTCTGTCAGAGATGCTTCCTCTATTGTCACTGCAAGACCAGACTCCTGTCTTAAAAGAACTGAGTCATAATTTGAATAGAAAACTATCTGCTTAAAAATCGTTCCTGTTTTAACAACATAAGGACACTCCTCGTTTCCATTCTCGAATATTTCAACATCAAGTGTTTCGCAAAAACTTTTCTGATTGTCAGCATCAATATCTGCTGTTTCCTTCAATGAGTTTTTATTACAGGATGCAATGAGTGCAAGCATGCTTAAAATAAAAAGTAAAATTGACATTAATTTCAGGTTCGGAATCATAATATATCACCCTTCTTCACGATATCACCATTGACAACATCATAGTCCTTTCCTTCCTGCAGACCATTCTTTTTCATTATATCAATTTTTGCTTCCAATATTGCCTGTTTCACTTCTTCAGTATAGAATTTTTTATTTATTTCATCAAGCCTTTCAATATGTTTCTGAGATTCTTTTTCCTTAAAACTTCCGTATTTTTCTCCACTATTCATCAAGTCATCAAGGTTTTCGGCAATTATTCTTCCACCTAAACCGAAAATCGGGGTTGAAACCATATCTTCAGAAGAAAGCAGTCCTTTGTTTGTCAAAATACCGAGGATCATGTTTGTTCCACCAGTGTGGTCAAGCACATTCCATTCGTTGAAAGTGCAGTCACATGTTCTTTCTGCTCCCGGTTGCTGACACTGAAGTTTGGGAGAATCAGCAGGATTCATTGAATTTGGCAAACAACCGTTCGCTCCTGTCGGAATGCCGCTATTTGTTATTGCAATGTCTTGATAATTCCAGTTCAAGTCAGAGTTCCAAAAAGACGAATCTGTGCTGTATCTCCATTCACTGTCTGGGGGAATAGTCCATGTACCTGTTACAGGATTCCAAAGTCCGTTAAAATTTCTCGGAACCGAACCCCAGCAGTATTTATAATTCATAATGCTTTGATGAATATCGCTGTTGTCGCTATTTAACCCGTCTCCATTTGTATTACCATTATGCCCTAATCCGTATGCATGACCTAACTCATGAATGTGTGCAGCTGTCCATTGATTAAGACTTCCACCATTTTCTCTATCACCAAATGACATTATAAAATTATCTCCGGGACTGGTGCATGATATTCCACCAGACCAACTCAATGGTGAAGAATGTTTATTTGCGGCAACTGCCCAGAAGTATATTCCGTTTCTTGCTGATGTAAAATCCGTGGATCTGTTGCTCGCCATATAGTAAGCCTGAGGATCAGCTCCAGTATTGCAGTGAGCATATATTTTAGCGTGCCCTTCACCCATTAGACCGAGATAATCATCCAAATCAATATGAACCCTTATATTGTCGTGAGCAAAAGCGGCGATTTTTCTTTCTTTCACTCCCGCAGCATGGTTTATATAGAATTGTCTCAATGAATTAGGATCTCCGCCAACAAGCCATCTGCCAAAATAATCCACCTCTACAAACACATCTTTTATATTGGGGTTAGAACCCTCAAAAGGAAGGGATACTCCGCCATAACCGAATATTTCAGAGTAGTCTTTCAAACCATCTTCATCAGTATTCGATGAATTTGAACTGGAACCAATGATTGATTCCAGTTGGTTTGAAACTCCATCCTGATCAGAATCGTTTGAAATCCAGTTGCTAAGAGGATAATTTGGCATATTTAAATATTCAACAACCGCACGGGCATTGCCCTCATTATTCGGATGCCACGGATTAGCTCCGCCAAGTATTCTGCAATTACCTGTACAAGAACCAGTTGTAAGATTTATCCTCGCAGATCTGGCAGCACCACTATCTTCATTAAAATGAGTAATATTGCTACCACTCATGAGGTAAACTACTGTGTCTTCTTCTATAGCTCCTCCGGCCTCCTCTTTCCATCTGTTAAGGTAATGAAATTGAAGTCTGTTTTGTAAGGAAGCCGACCATGTATCAATATTTATCCGGCTTCCGCCAACCGGCCTGTTGTTTAGCGTTCCGATAAGACTGCCATCTCTGAATGCTTTCACCGTTGCTCTTTTGCCGACTTGTCCGTTGCTGTAGTGTCTAATAATTCCATAATAATACCCTGATGCTGCCGGAGTATAAGTAACTGTAGAACACCATGCAGACTGTTGAGCATCACAATCTGTTCCGCAGTCATCATTGTATGCAACCTGAACATTGCTACTGTTAAGAATATGAACAACCGTATCGTCAGTTGAATAAGTTCTGAACTTATACTGACTACCGGCATAAAGATAAAAAGATTCACGAGTTATCATGCTTGAATTTGAAACATCCGTCACCTGTGCCGTATTGGTGCCGAAAACCAGAAGCGGCACAAAAAGCGCTAACAGAACTAAATACTTTTTCATGTTCATTCTCCTAAAATCTGTTCTTTGATCTTTGCAAGCTGTTCATCGCTTACAACTTCGCCTGTTTTTTTAATTTCTTCGAGATAATTCACATATCTCTGCTGTCTTTCCTTCTGCTCTTCCGTCATTTCTGTCCGGTATCTGCTTTTCCCGACAGTGGCGAAAAATTTGTTAAAAAGATATTCCTTTTCTCTCAGATACCATTCAGGAGGAGGCGGAAGATCGGGATTTGTCTGGACAGCATGGTCAAGTTTCGCATCGAGTTCCTGTACCCTTTTCTGAAGGTTCTCCCCCTCCAGTTTTTCCACCTCATCGAAAGGAAGCGGAGTGAGTTCGGTTTTTTCATTGAAAACTCTTTCGAGCTCTTCAGGCTTTGCGTTTTTCATCGCTCTCCCGAGAGCTGACGACAGTTTTGATGCAACCTCTTTTTCCATTTCGTTCTTTTCCGCAGGATTATTTGAGCTTTTTTCAGATTTTCCGGCATTATCATTTTTGAAATACAGAAGCAATGCGACTGCGGTCGCCGCAAGAAAAACAAAAAAGATCACTACATTTTTTTTCATTTCACCTCCTGTTTAAATTTTATTAAAAATGACCGGATAAGATACGGCAGATATTTTCTAAAGGATAATATTGATTGAGCAATATGTGTGCCACAATGACCTCTAAATCAGGTTGGCTGACAATTTATTTAATTTTTATCGTGAGGACTCGATGAGTCTAACTTGGATTACAGTGGTAGTCAAATTATTTTACGACAGTCAAATTCTCAAATATTTGGCGATTGGTGAAACCTGTGATATATACCCGGTGTCTTAGTTCGGGATATTTGATATTGAGGATGATATGCTGAAAAAGTCATTTGTTTTAATTGCGGCTCTGTCTGCCTTTCTTTTTTCAATGAGCTCTTTTGCACAGGAAACTGCAACGGAGAAGGTTTATGAGGGGATGAAAATAACCCCTGAAATGTCAAAGAAAATACTTGAGGAAATAACCGCCAAGTATTCGAAAATGTACGAGAAATACGCCGGTGTAAAAAGCACCAGGCATGTAACAGTGAAATGGTATCATCCAAAAACCATGGAACTGCTTGAAACTGAAAAAGTGGTCTACACCAGATGGGATGATTTCTATGAGGACCTGAAATACGAAGTCCTTGAATATACTGTCAACGGCGTGGCGAAAGACCCTAAAAGTTACAATCCCCGCGAATCAAAGCCCGGAATTCCCCACTTTGACAAAAATGGAGACAAAGAGTACATCCGTGAAGTTGTAGGTGTTGAAAAAGTGAGAGGAAAGCTCGCATACAAAGTGAAAGCGACACCCAGAGAGCCGAAAGATGAACATTTCAAAGGGTTTATATGGCTCACCGTCGACAATTATGAGCTCATCCAGAACGAAGGCACATCGGGAAAAATGAGATTCGGATGCCACTCGCTGTATGTAAAATACCTCGCTTCCGATTTCGGCGACTATTTTCATTTCACACATGGATATACCAAAGTCACGCTCAATGTGCTCGGAATGTATAAAAGGATACTTGTGTTCGACTTTGAGAACAAGGACATTGAACCGATGCCCCTTCCAAGAAAAAAATAGGAGTCTAAGCAATGGAGAACATCTACAAACTGCTGATCGGCGTACAGCTGATAAGCGCCGTTTTCACATTCATCGCACTGTATTTCGTCACGGCGGGATACGGCAGACACAGCTCTAAAAGCTGGGGATTTTCGGTAAATCCGAGACTCGGCTGGCTTATCATGGAATCTCCTGTTGTGTTCATCCCCATCTATTTTGCATTTACAGGGAACATCACAAATGTAACCGCGACAATGCTTGTAATATGGCTAACCCATTATATTCAGAGAACTTTCATTTATCCTTTCCTGATAAAAGGCGAAGAGCAGATGCCCCTTCTCATAATACTTTTTTCGCTCATGTTCAACTCCATGAACGGATTCATCAACGGATACTACCTTTTCCATGTCGCAGACTACTGCACCTCGTGGATGACAGACCCCAGATTCATACTCGGAACGCTGATATTCTTCACCGGAATGATCATAAACATCCACTCCGACCACACAGTGAGAAAGCTCCGCGCTGAAAAAGGTCCGGGATATCATCTGCCTGAAAAGGGAATGCACAGATTTGTCGCAAGCCCCAATTATTTCGGGGAGATACTCGAATGGACAGGCTGGGCGGTGCTCACATGGTCGCTTCCCGGACTTGCATTCATGATCTTCACAATGGCAAACCTCGTGCCCAGAGCTCACAAACACAGGGAATGGTACCGCAAAACTTTCGGTGAAAAATACCCCGCCTCAAGAAAAAGAGTCTTCCCGTTCATTTACTGATATCAGCTTTACATCATCATCTGACTTGTATTATTTAATTTGTTGATGTAGAATCATTGCCGGTTCAAAGGAGGCGGCTTGAAAAGATTTCTGATGATCTTCGCTGTTGCGTTTTTTCTGCAAAACGGATGCAACAGCACTGATGACAGCTCGATAATATATGTTTTCAAGGGCGAAGTCACATCCGTTTCCGATTTCAAAGTGAGATACAATCTGTGGCTAAGACAGAGCGGGCTCAATGATTCCGGCGAACTCAGAAAAAGCTTCCTTTTCAATGAACTTTCAGAAAAACTTCTTTACGAGAACGGGATCAAAGAAGGCGTTGAGAACATTCCTGAAGTAAGGATGAAAATAGAGGCGTTCAGGAAAAAGACCATCATCGAGTTCGCAAAAAAAAGGATCAAACAGGAGATATATTCCATTGATGATGAAGCTGTGAGAAAATTCTATTCCGAGAACAAGGAAATGTTCCTGAGAGACAAACTCTACAGACTTTACGCAGTGAGAGTGACAGGAAAAAAGAATGCCGAAGAGATACTTGAACAACTGAGAAACGGCGCCAATATCAGAATAATATCAGCAAGATACACCAATGACGAAATTCTTGCCAGAAATAACGGTGACTGGGGACTTTTCAGCGAAGATGTCATGGATGAACTTTGGAAAAAAGACATCGTGGCGGGACTCCCCGGCGAAATATTCGGACCCTATCACGATGCAGAGAACTATTATACCATCATCGAGATAGCAGGATTTGCATACAAAAGGCACCTCAGCTTCAATCTTGCATATCCTCTGATCATTGAACACCTCATAAATGCTCAGGGAAGTGAAAAATGGGACGGATACCGGGACATAATGATAAAAGAGTACGGTGCCAAGATAAACACGGAAAATCTCAACTGGGAGTAGAATATGCCTTTGAGCTGCAGAGAACTGGACCAGAAAATAAATGAACTTTCAGAAAGATCGAAACTCCTTTTCGTATCGCTCGCCATCGGATCAAAAAGAAACCGCCTTTCAGAACTTGAAACACTCCTGAATGATCCAGCCGTATGGAGCGACACCGGCAAAATGGCGGCATTTAACAAAGAAAAACGGATGCTTATCAACGCGACATCACTGTTTGCGGAATTTGAAAGCAAACTTGAAGAGCTTCAGATAGCCAAAGAGCTTTTTGCGGAAGACCAGTCCATGGAATCAGAAGCTGTGAATGCGCTTGAGATCACTGAAAATATCATTCAGAAAATAGAGTTCCAGAAAATGCTCGGCGGAAAGACCGACATGCTTAATGCGATAGTCAGCATCAATGCAGGCGCCGGCGGAAGGGAATCACAGGACTGGGCCGTAATGATATCGAGAATGTACTCAAGATGGTGCGAAAGAAAAGGGTTTAAAGCCGACATTATTGATAAAGTCACAGGTGACGATGCGTCCGGCATAAAAAGCATGACCTTTATCGCCGAAGGTGACTATGCATACGGTTATCTGAAAGCTGAAACAGGGGTTCACAGGCTTGTAAGAATATCGCCTTTCGATGCCAACAAAAGAAGACACACATCCTTTGCAAGTGTTTTTGTCACTCCTGAAATAGATGACTCGATCGAAGTCGAAATAGAGGAAAAAGACTTGAAAGTAGATACTTACAGGTCCGGAGGTGCCGGCGGACAGCATGTCAACACAACGGATTCGGCGATCAGAATAACTCACATGCCGACCGGGATCGTAGTCCAGTGCCAGAACGAAAGAAGTCAGCACAAGAACCGAGCCACAGCAATGAAGATCCTCCGTTCAAAACTTTATGAATATGAAATGAGAAAGAAGATGGAGGAATCCAACGAGTCGGAAAAACAGAAAATGGGTATCGATTTCGGAAGCCAGATCAGAAGTTATGTGCTCCATCCCTACAAAATGGTGAAAGATCACAGAACCGACTTCGAAACAGGGAATGCTGAAGCTGTACTTGACGGCGAGAAGATCCTTGATGAGTTCATGGAAAATTATCTACTTAAAGCGGGGAAGACCAATGAAAATTAAAAAAACCCTTAAAAAACTGCTGTTCTCCTCTCTCTTTCTGATACTTCTGTCATCCTGTTCCGAATTTCTTCTGGTGCCGATAACAGTAAACTATCCTTTTGATGAGGACAGTCCGTCAAGCCCGTCGAAATATGAGATCGACATAAATGACGGAATAGATCTTCTTGAAGGAATACTCACAAAAGATGTTTCGGCAAAGATCATCGAGAATTCCCTGAAAACACAGTATCCCGGAGCCGCAGTGACTGTTTCGGTAACAAATTCGACCATTTCCACTGACGACATGATCGACATAATTTCAGGAAAGACCGTTAAGAAAAGTTTTACATACAACGCGAAGATAGCGATTGAAGGACAGGCCGATATCAACAAGACGGGAACCGAAAGCATGGATGTATCAGCTTGCAGTTTCTATATTAAAAAAGATGAAGGTGCCGCTTGTGAGAAAGATAAAGACTGTAATGATCCTGATAATATGATTTGTGAGTCAGGCAAGTGCAAGCAGGTAGATCCTTCTTTTTCCGATGCCGGCATAAAACTGACAATAAAAAATGTACTGTCCTTGTGCAAACTTTCGGAAAGCGACAGAGCTGAAATACTTGAATACTGCGACAACCAGCTGCTCACCACCGATGAACTCGCACCGTCATGCACTTATCTTGAAGTCAGACACGAGAACACATCAATATCCATCATGCTCGGTGAAGTGAAAGAACTGCAGGATTACAAGAAATATCTCGACAAAATATATTCAGCCACACTCAATGAGCTTACCTTTTCAATATACGAAAAACCTGAGTTGAACAGCGCACTTAGCAGATTTGTGCTTCAGGCCGAGCTTTTTGCTCAGTCGATCGGCAAGTTCAAGGCCGACGGAGTGACCCCGTGTGAAGAAGATGCTGAAGATGAGACTTGCATTTACAAAGGTGTTGATGAAGAAGGTCTGCCTCAGAATTATTTTGAAGATACGACCGAAATACGGGAGAAATATCTCGTGGGAGTTTTCGGAGCTACCGATTTTGAGCTCGGTGACGAAATGAAACTTCTTTACACCTATCACGGAAAGGACATTCTTCAGACAGCGATAAAACACCTCAATTTCCAGATCGGCGCGAAAAGTTACTACCTTTTCTTCCCGCAGGCCGGTAAACCCGAAGGAAAGCTCACTGCTGACATTAAAGCTAAACTCTTTTTCAATGTTGAACCTCTTAACTAGGAATTACGGAGATCTTGCATGAACGATTATTTTGTATGGAACGGCGATCCTGTCATAGCATTTATCGGAGGCATACAGCTCCGTTATTACGGCATTTTTTTTGCATCGACCATACTCATCGGATTCTTTCTTTTCAGAAGGATCCTCAGAATGTACGGATACAAGGACAAGATGGCGGATGATTTTCTTATCTGGGGAGTTCTCGGAGTTGTAATAGGCGCCAGACTGATACACTGCCTTTTTTATGAGCCCGAATATTATTTATCGAATCCGCTTGAAATATTAAAGGTTTACAAAGGCGGAGTCGCCAGTCACGGAGCAACGGTAGGTCTTATCACAGCGGTTCTGCTCTTTATCAGAAAATATAAGATCAAGTTCTTTGAGCTTTCAGACGGAATAGTTTTCGCCGCGGCTCTCGGAGCGACACTTGTAAGACTTGGAAATTTCTTCAACAGCGAGATCGTGGGAATAAAAACTTCTTCGGCATGGGGAATGAAGTTCATAAGGCACAATCCTGACTACATAACCGCAAAGAACCTTGCAACGGGACAGTGCGACATTTCCAGCATGGACTGCCTGATACAGTTCTGGCCGGTAAGACATCCTTCCCAGCTTTATGAAGCAGCAGGCGGACTTACCATCCTCATAATAATGCTCGCCGTTTCATTCATTTTTAAAAATGTAAAAAGGCCCGGACTGTATGTGGGTATTTTCCTTACACTTTATTTCACCTTCAGATTTTTCATAGAATTTGTAAAAGAGCATCAGGTTTTCATGAACGAAACTCTTGACATGGGCCAGTATCTGAGCTTTCCGTTCATAGCTTTCGGTCTTTATGCTTTTTATTATGCTTTCAGAAAACAGCCTGAAACAGGAGACAAAAAATGAAACTTATCTCATTTATGATCGTAATTTCAGCATGTTACATCTTAAATGCAGATCCATTGATCGTTAAAGGCGTAGACGGCACATGGCTGCCTGTGATCGCTTCTTCATGGAGCGAAAGGAACAACGGGGTCATTGTTGTCCTTAAAGAAAATGCCGACATTGAAAAAATCAGAGCCAAACTGTCGGAAACATTTCCCAACCTCAAAATAGAAGTGTCCGGCAACGCTCTTTTCTTCAGCTCCACCAACATTGAATCTCTTTTTTCGCTCATAAGCGGTGCGGAAACAGGGGTTGTTCTGCCTGAAAAAAAACTGCCTGACCCGTCCAGCCGGCTCATCATCCCGCAAAACACCGAACTTGGACCTGATGAAGTCGAAGGGACGGTCGAGTCTTTGTCTTTTGACACAAAAACAGGACACCTTTTCATAAACATTACAACAAAAACCGGAAAAATGACCCTCCAGGTCACTTACAAAATGAAAGACGGCAAGGCAGATACAAATGATGAAAAAAATAAATATCTGAGCAGACTTCTGCTTTTGAAAAAAGGGAATGTCATCGTATTTAAACCTGTCAGGACAGTAGGCTCCAAATTCACATCCCTGTCAGATTATTTGATCAGGAAACAGTAAATGAACGGAAAGTTTTTATTTTTTGAATCGCTCGGGTGTCCCAAGAACCGGGTCGACTCCGAAGTTATGATATCAAAGCTCATGGACAGCGGCTGGATAGTCACCGATTCACCTGAAAAAGCGGATCTTATCGTGCTTAACACATGCAGTTTCATAAATACTGCCCGGGAAGAATCAATAGCCCGCTTTTTTGAATTGAACTCCGCAAAGAAAAAAGAAGCAAGGATCGCTGTTACCGGATGTCTTCCGCAGCTTTATCCTGAACTTGCAAGGGACCTGCATGAAGCGGATTTCATAACAGGCATAAACGATATCCTGGAAATATCCGGTATTATTGAGAAATACTGGGAAGAAGGGTATAAAGCAAAAATAGGGAAAGCATCTTTTATATACAGCAGTTTTGATTCCAGAGCACTGTCACTTTCTCCCTTCACGGCATACCTGAAAATTGCTGACGGCTGTAACAACTGCTGTTCATACTGCTCCATCCCTGTTATCCGGGGGGAATACAGGGAAAGAAAACCGGAAGATATAATTTCAGAAGCGCAGGACCTCGTTTTCAGCGGTGTCAAAGAGATGGTCATCATTTCTCAGGACACTTCAAAATACGGAATTAATTCAGGAAGTTCTCTTAAGGATCTTTTGTCGGGACTTAACTCCATACCGGGAGATTTCAGGATACGGGTCATGTATCTATACCCGTCAGGCGTTGATGGGGACCTTCTTAAAAAAATACATTCCCTGAAAAAAGTCCTCCCTTATTTCGAGATCCCTGTCCAGCATGTCAGCAGCAAGGTGCTGAAAGACATGAACAGGCATTACACCAAAGAGACGGTTATTGAATTAATAAGTAATATCAGAAACATATTCGGCAACAGATACGCATTGAGGACAACTTTCATATCATCATATCCGACAGAAAAAAAAGAAGACCACGAGGAATTGAGAAAATTCATTGAAGCAGGTCATTTTGATTATTCAGGAGTGTTCAGATATTCAAAAGAGGAATTCAGCAATTCTGCGAAACTACGTGTAATAAATGACAAAACGGCTCAGTCAAGATTTGAGGAAATTGAGAAAGCATCCCATATCTCAATGGAAAAAAGACTCGACCGTTTCATCGGCATGGAAATGGACATACTTTACGAAGGGATCGACCCCGAATTAAAAGTCCCGACCGGCAGAGGATGGCATCAGGCCCCCGAGATCGACGGCATAACGATAATAACAAATCTTGAGAACCAGAAACCGGGAAATTACTATAAATGTCGACTTGTATCAAGAGAAGGAATTGATTTTATTGGTGAAATTATTTAGATCTATTTGTTGAACTTATTCTGGGCGACCTTGTTTTTCACTTCCCGTTCGATCTCTTCCCTTTCTTCCACAAGCAGTTGGAATATTTCAGGATCGAGCTTTCCTGTATCAACTTCTTTTTTGATTATGTTCAGAGCTATCTCAGGCGGGATCGCCTTTTTATAAGGACGGTCTTTTGCGGTCAGCGCATCAAAAACATCGGCTACGGCAAGAACTCTTTCAATGATCCCGAGCGTTTCCGAGCTTTTTCCATGAGGATAGCCTGTTCCGTCCAGCTTTTCATGATGTGACGATGCAATGACCGGAACATTCCTCAGATCATAAGGCCAGTCTATTATTTTCAGAAGTTCGTAGCTGTAGAGGACATGTCTTTCCATATCAGCCCGCTCTTCTGTATTCAAGGTTCCGCTCTTTATGTTGAGAAAGCTGAGCTCCTCTTCATTTAGAACCTTGACCGTTTCACCGTTTATTTCAAAAGAATATTCCCCGACAGTATTTATTAAAGCCTTTTCTTCATCCGTATGAGGTCTCGGAATGTTAAGGTCATCTATCTTTTCAAGAAGTTTCCTGACATTTTCCGTTCTATGGTCACTGATAGATGCAAGGATGTACTTCATTTTCCATTTGAGAGCGTCAAGCTGTTCCGGATATATCCTGCTGTGCTTCATCAGGATCTTCTCCCTTACACCTACTTTACCGAAATCATGGAGCAGTGCGGCGGTCTCCGCAGTTTTCAAAGATGCAGGGTCAAGAGCCCAACCCTTTGTTTTTCCAAGTTTTTTCTCATATCTTTTCAGAAGCTCAAGCGTATAGGCGGCCACTCTAAGACTGTGGCCTTTTGTTGCCGGATCTCTCTGCTCGATAGCTTTTACTGAAGAGATTATCATGTTGTTAAGAAGGACCTCCGTCTCAAGAAGGAGGTTGTTGTTCTCAACGGTCACCGCGGCAAGAGTTGAAAGGCTTGTAAGCACCATCTCATCGAATTTGCTGAAAGGCACCGGCTCATCTTTTCCCCTTTCGAACTTATTTATCAGCTGGACAGCACCCACAACCTCGCCTGTGGCGGTCTTCATCGGAACTGTTATTATCGAGACCGTCCTGTAATTGAGCTTTTTATCAAGGGCGTCATTGAAATGGTAAGGTGCATTCTTCGGGATCCTGTATGCATTCTCAATGTTCAGAGTCTTTCCGGTATGGCAGACAAAACCGACAAAACTCTCCCGGTTGAAAGGAACTTCCCGTTTTTCTATCATTTTTGAATCGAATCTGGCGTTCTGCGATGAAACGAAATATATCTTGTCTCTTTCCTTGCTCATCAGATAAAGGGTTCCGGCTTCAGCACCGGTCGCCTTCCTCAGGAAAGTTATGATACTTGAATAAAGATTTCCGGGATCTTTTTCAACGGTCAGGCTGATACCGATCTGCATGTTATCAATCATTCTTCTGTTGAGCGCCGTTATCACTTTGAGCAGTTCCACAATGCACTCAAGCGAGAAAGATGTCAGCTTCTCCCCGTCGATCCTCATCATGGTCTGGGAAAGCATTTCAAACTTGCAGTCAAAAGAGACCAGGATCGTATATTCACTGTTCTTTACAGGTTCCGATTCTTCGTCATATTCATTTTCATAAACTATCAGGATATAAGGAGACCCGGTCTTTGCACACAGTCTCGACAGATCTCTTCTGTTCTCATAGACAGTAAGTTCAGTCTGCGGAAGACGGCTGATCCTGAGCTGGGCCGGGATCAGTACGGATATTGTCAAGATCGCCTCCTCTTAAAAATTCCTCTACCTGTGCCGTATCTTTCGAAAATCTTTCAGCCAGTTCTTTATTAAAATCTTTGAGATTATTAGTCAGAACGAGCTTTTTCTCAAGAAAAAATATAACTTCATATATCTCATCGGCAGTAACTTCCGGGTATTCTTTCCCGACAACAGGAAGCAATCTTTCGACAAGTTTTCCGTGTGAACCGAACTTCTCCTTTTCAAGTATGACAGTCATTTTTTCGATGATCGTTCTGATAAGTCCGAAAAGATTTATGAAGAAATTGATCAGATATGCCTTGAACCACTCCGGATAATTGTCGTCAAGCAGTTTCATTCCCCCTTTCGATGTTCTCGTATAACCCATTATGGTGGTTTCAAGAAGCTCTTCGACGAAATCTTTTTTATCAAAATTATCAAGGAGTTCTACAAAAAAACATGCTACGGCAAATGCACTTGAATTCTTGTAGTACATAAATTCCGAGACCGCTCCCGGAGCTACAAAGTATCTGCTGCTTTTGGAAGGTACAACTTTGATATCACCTTTTTTGACAAGCCTGTTGAGCAGTTTGGAACAGTTCACATCGAGATTATCAAGAGCGTGTGCCGTCTGGACAAATGGAAGCTTCCGCAATTCTTTATTGCAGTACTCCATCCTCTCCACAAGTTCGTTCGATGAAATATCCTTGAAACAGATGAACATCGACGAGAAAATTGATGAAAAACTTATAACTGTCGATTTTTCCTGAACTTCTGCGATCCTGAAAGCAGTCTCTGCAGTAAACTTACTGCTCAGGTATATAGGTCTCGAAAATCTTATGTAGACCGGACCGTACCTCACCTTCATCACATTTGCAAATCTCTGCCAGAAACTTTCTTTGTGCGAAACCTCTCTAATTCCCGCCTTTTCTTTCTTATATTCATCAATCTCTTTAAGTTTTTCATAGGTCAGAGAAACAGGTATGACATAAAGCCTTCTGTCGGAGCTCCTTCCTATGTCTGCAAGCATCTTCAGCATTCCGGTTCTCGGAGAACGGACCATTCCGCTACGGCTGCGGCCTCCTTCGATGAAAAACTCCATGTTATAGCCGGTCTCAACGATGTTTTTCAGATAGTTTTTAAGCACTTCCTGATAGAACGGATCATCCTTCATAGTCCTTCTGATGAAGAAAACACCCATTTTTTTAAGCATTCTTCCCAGAGGAAAGAAAGCGAAATCATCTCCGGAGGCTACAAGAGGAACTGTAACCTTTTCACTGTATAGAAGATAATTAAGGATAAGGTAATCGAAATAGCTTTTATGGGTCGGAATGAAAATTATGTTCGTTCTCGGCATTGAACAGAGTGAGCGGAGATGATCTATCTCTTCTTTCGAGTAGTAGAATTTTGTAAATATGGTACGGAAAAGCATTTCTGTGATATTTGTATAGAGCTCCGCCATGACAGGACTATAATTTGTCGCCATTCTGTCAATTATTTCAATTGCTTCCTCTCTTTCATAATGATGCTCCAGATTCATCCCCACAAGGGTGTCGTTCTTGAGCGAAAGCCAGCTTTTCAAACTTGCACCGACAACATTGCTCTGGGATTCCTCCATTGTCTTGTAAAGCTTGTTTATGAAAAGCTTCGGATTAGAACCGGTATTCCACACTTTCGGTGTCTCGATCCTCAAAGTGAACTTCCTTCTTTTGATAATAAGCATAAGAAGTTCCCATGAAGTGGACCACAGATTATAATCACCTGTAAACGGCCTCATCCAGTCCCATCTTCCCTTTTCGTGAAGATTTTTATTCCAGAGTGTTATTACCGGAACGATCCGTATCTCTCTGTTCTTTATCTTCCTGAAAACAGTAAGGAAACGGTAATCGTCAACAAGCTCCTCAGGAGAATCGACCGGGATATAGAGAGATTCGATCTTTTCTTCGGGTATGAGCTTTTTTCTCAGATATGAAAGGATTATTATCCATATCTCCCTGTGCGGCCTGAAAAACAAAGTTTTCGGACCGAACGAGTGTGTCGGCGGTTCAATTCCGTTATCAATCATGAAGCCTGCAAGGATGAACTGTTCTATCCTGCTTTTTCTTCCTGAAATGTAAACCGTTATTATTTTCTTTGAACCATCTGCATTTACTGAGGATTCCCTGGGCGGCATTTCAAGATCGGCCTTTCTGAGAATTATATCATAGATCTTTTTATGAAGCCTGTTTGAAAATGTCCGGGCAAATTTCCGGATATAAAAATATCTGTTAAGTTCCATCAGTTAAAGAGCACCGAGTATTGTTTTTCTCTTTTCAGGCACCGTTTCCGATATGTTCACGCTTTCCTTCAGATATCCTAACGAATTCAGGAGTTTATTTTCATCATTATAGCGTATTGAGTACAGAACATCCCCTTTTTCCACTTTATCTCCCGCCTTTTTTGCAAAAATAAAACCGACCGACGGGTCAATTGAATCCTCTTTCCTTATTCTTCCTCCGCCAAGCTGAACCAGAGCCTTGCCGAAGGAAAGAGCATCCATGCCTGCAACATATCCTGATCTTTCTGCCGTAACATCCTTTCTTTTCAATGCCTTAGGAAGCAAATTTATATTATCCACCACATTTGGATCGCCTTTTTGCATCTCAACTGTCTTCCGGAACCTTTCAGCGGCCCTACCGCTTTCAAGCACTTTCTTTGCTGTTCTTTCACCCTCTTCGACAGATGCCGCCATTTTGAAGGAAACCATTAGAGTTGCCGCCATTCTCAAAGTAAGTTCAGTTACTTGCGGAATATACATGCCCTTCATTACATTTATGGATTCCTCTATTTCAAGCGAATTTCCGACTGTAAATCCAAGGGGTTCGTTCATGTCCGTGAAAAGAACATCGACCTTTGTGTTGAACCTTTCTCCTATCCCTTTCATCGTTTTTGCAAGGTCGGCCGCCTGTTCCATGTTTTTCATAAAAGCACCGTTACCGACCTTTATATCAAGGATCAGTCCTTTTATCCCTTCCGCCAGCTTCTTGCTCATTATTGATGACGCTATAAGCGGGATCGACTCAACCGTTGCCGTAACATCCCGTAATGCATAAAGTTTTTTATCAAGCGGTGCTATTGCAGGCGTCTGCCCGATGAGCGATATCCCTATTTTTCTCACCATGTTGCAGAACTCTTCCTTTGAAATATTAACAGAAAAACCCGGGATCGATTCAAGTTTGTCAAGAGTTCCTCCGGTGTGTCCCAGACCCCGCCCTGAGATCATCGGAACGAAAAAACCGAGCTCGGCAAGGAGCGGAGCTAAAGGTATCGAGATCTTGTCACCTACGCCGCCTGTAGAATGTTTATCAACGACAGGACCCTGAATGTCACTGAAATCTATCACTTCACCGCTGTAAAGCATTCTTTCGACCCAGACTCTAAGCTCCATGTCGTTGAGTTTATTAAAAAAAACTGCCATGAGCATGGCTGACATCTGATAATCGGAAAGATCTCCCGACAGATAACTGTCAAGAAAATAGGAAATATCCTCTCCGCTTAAAACCCTGCCGTCTCTTTTGTCGGCAATAATGTCATAAAAAAGTCTCATTCAACCCTGCCTTTTTTAATCTTTTTTATTTCATTTTCCCTTTTCCACACTTTCACACCGAAAAGGATGGGACCGACAAACAGACCAAGAAGAAGAAATCCGCAATTGAACTTCGTGAATATCCAATATTCTCCAGTGATTAGAGCAAGTCCTGCCCAGAAGAAAATATCGACTTCATTGAAATAAAGTATCGAGAACAGCGCTTTTCCAAACCATTTTATCCAGTCAAATGCGCTTCTTTGCGGAGGTGACTGCCAGATAAATCCCTTTTCAGCTTCCGCAGCAAATTCATTAAGGCCCGAGGTATGATATTTTTCAGAGATCTTCATATCAAGAAGAACCCTTTCGGCGACCCATTTCGAATATGCCGTTATGTACACGCAAGTAACCGATATCATTGGAACAACAAGATCAACAATGTCATTTGTGAAATTATATGCCCGGAATCCTATAGCCCAGAAAATAAGGACCATGGTCATCGCATCAGTCGCCTTGTCAAAGAAAAATCCGAACTTCGATGCAGTGTTACGGAATCTTGCAACGGTTCCATCCATATTATCGAGTATCAGTCCGAGATTTATCAGGATCGCTCCTGCGACGGCACCCGTATAGCTCATGTCAAAAAAAATGAAAAGCGCTCCGGCAGCTTTTGAGATCACACTTAAAACAGTTATCCTGTTCGGTGTCACCCATTTCTTTTCAACAAGCGGCAGCAGAAAAAGTATTGTCAGCGGTCTGGCGAACACCATTGCCCAGAAATCCTGTGACTGAAAATTCCGAAGCTTCATCCAGCGGTCTTTCAAATTCATATCATACTCCGAAAGAAAGTTGCTGCTGTATTGTAAATCCTCGTGGGTTAAAGTCAAAAAACCTATACAAAAGCTAATTAAGGGTGTCTGAACTTTTCTTTTCTCACTTTATAAAGCCTTTCTGTAAAACCTCCGTTGTTTTCAAAATCATCTGCAAGACGAATGATCTGTTTTTTAAGAAGATAGATGGCAAGGTTCAGAAGAGAAAGAGCGGCATTTGCAACAAAAAAAGAGGAATTCACGGACTCGCACGGACCTTCACTGACCTGCACGGACTTTGGATCCGTCCGTGATGGTCCTTGTCTGTCCTTGATGGTCCTTGTAGGTCCTTGATTTTCCTGTTTCCAAAACTTTTTTTCCTCTTTAACCCACGATCTTATTTCTTCAACTGATCTGCACTGTTTTGCTTTGAAACGCATCAATACCGGATGATAATTTTTCAGCAGTTCCATTCCTTTCTGTCTAAGAAAATCCTCATAGTCGAGCTTTAGTTCTTCAAGACTCGCTTTTGCAACATTTGTGAGCTTCAACTCCGTTTTTTTCGATGTTGCAGAAGCTACAGACCCTTCTGCAATGTTCTGGACTCCGCTTCTTGCCGCCTGGACCATCTGATCCCGGGTTCTGGAATATCTTTCAACATAAAGATCGCAAAAACGGACCGTTACATCATATACAAGCTGTGCGATCTGAAAACTTTTCAGCTTGCGGTATCCTCCATGACAAGGGATAAGTTCTTTTGCATTCATACTACTCTGCTCTTTTCTGCTGAGGGCATTCCGACGGATCGGTGTAACTCCCCGGAGCGGAGTTCTGAACCGTCGCTGTCATTCCGGTGTCGTCGGTAACAGATATTTTGAGATCTTTCGGAAAATATCTGAAATCCCTCAGGAGCGGACAGACCGATCTGAGACGAGGGTAGCCGTAATAACCTGAAATGTATGCCGGCTCAAAATCATAGGGATCGAAACAGGTTTTATGATATTCGATGCATTTTTTTGACGCATCGAATGTTTTGCAGATGCCCAGACTGGATATGGATACCGTTTCATCTGTATAATGCCTTTTGTAATCAGGGAAACAGGCTTTGTCCCGTGAACTGTCGATCCATTCTTTACAGCCGGTTGAGACACTCAGAAACTCCGGACCGGCAGGACACCCTGAATCATCAAAGCAATCCGCACCGTAACCGTACATGAGATTTATGTTCTCACCGAAAGAGTATGCACTTACATCAGGATCAAAATATGCCTGATAAGTTGAACCGGAGTATTTAAGCTCGCGGAAAGCAGCTTTTATTTTATTATCATAGTGCTGATACTGCTTACGGATCGATGCATTTTCACTTCCGCATATTTTCCAGTACATATCTGTATTTTTAGCTGTATCAGGGTCGTTTAAGACTTTATAGCTGAACAAAGCCCCCGAAGAGAGCGGAGCCTCAGAAAAAACAGAAGGGACCATATCAACTATCATTTCGCTGCTGTCAGGGGCAAGCGTCACGCTGTTTATTTTCGGATAATCAACATTTGAATTCGCAACCCTGATAACCTTGTTAATCGATTTGAGATCAAAATATCCCGTTTCTGATTCACCGTTTCTTTTTGAAGTTATAACCCACCTCACCCTTTCATAAAATCCTGAAAGAAGATCGGCAGGCGGGGTATAGTTCATAAAAAAGCAGTTATATCCTCCTCCGGGATTTATCATACAGGACGGCTCGGCTTCAAATATCTTCTTTTCATAGGTTCCGTAACACTTCTGATTAGCACAGTTTACAAAATCAGTATTTCTTGTTTTATGCACATATCTTTCAGGAAGATATACTGTAAGTTTTTTCACTCCTCCGGCAATGGTTGCGTTCACGCTGAGAGTCGGAGTCGATTTATAATAAAGATTCTTGTAATTGACAATATCAAAGCTGAATGATGTCGGGGTGGTATCAATAATAAAAGAAGCTGTTTTTGTCGCAGTTACATTGAGAGAATTTTTTGCACTCACTTTTATCGTATAATTCCCATCCTCCCATGTTGAAATATTTTCAGTTTTTGAACCTGTCGCAAATCCTCCGTTACATGCTGCAAAATTTGAACCTTTTTTTAGTATCCGGCATTCGGTTATAGTGGAATCGCTTGAGACATCATATTTAAGCGTTGTGTCCGTCTGCTGTGTTATCAGAACTGAAAGCTGTGGATCGCTCGCCTTGACACTTCCGGAAAAACAGTAATTTGTTTCGCCGCTGTCGAAATCTGAACAGCCTGCAACAGCAAGATTGCTGTAAGAGTCAATTGAAGATATCGTCACATTGTAAGTTGCTCCGGTGTTGGCTGTAAAAGGGCATGAATAAATATAAATTCCCATTCCGTCAATGAAATTCTGATAGCAGTCCGGAATTGATGTTACGCTGTTCACGGTCAGTCTGAAATCCTTTACAGATTTTTTAGAAACAAATGAAAGCCAGATACTCCCGGAATCATAACTGTAACCCGCCGATTCCATTGAGACAGATTCTTTATCAGAAACCCAGTCAATCAACTGTGAAACGGTATTCCCCGCAGAATCAGAAACTTCAATATTGAGAATGAAAGCAGTATTTCGGTTTTTCATGTATTCAAACAAATTATTGTAAAGAAACGAATCAAGAGAATGAACTACCGGTATTTCACATTCATCAATGGAAAGATAACACCTTGCATCAGAAAAAGCCCCGTCCGACCACGATTCAACAGCTTTTGTACCTTCTCCGGGGAAGCGGTGCGAAGTATTCACGCCCAGAGAATTTGTGACTTGTGCAGTGTAGTAGTATTTAACTGTCAGATTTTCCTTGGATCTCCCGAAATTATCAGCTACCGTGAAAGGCACATAGGTCTGGGTCCATGTTCCGATCCTGGGATCGACCACCGTACCGTTATATTTGAAATGGGCCGCATCAATGGCGATCTCGGGAGCCGTATCATCAATATAGACATTTACCGTTTCTTCAGTCTCATTACCCGCCTTGTCTTTGCAGTAGATCGAAACGGTATTCGGAAGCGACGGCCCGATCTGTGGGTCAAGGAGCGGATTCGACTTGAAGGATTTATTACCTGTCGGGAAAATAGTAATATCATCAGCCTTTGCGCCGTTTACTCTCAGTTCACAGAGATCGCGGTTAAGTTCTTCGATTGTATAATTCAATACAAGTTCATCAGCGGAGCTTTTCCACGACTTTGCCTCCAGAGCCGCCTTATTTGAAATGGTTATAACAGGTTTTACCGTATCAATCGTGAATGCAAAAGGAACCGATTCAGAAGATTCATTCCCCGCCTGATCGCTTACTTTGAACCAGTAGGAAATTTCAGCATCCGTTGGTTCCTCTATGTTAAACACATCGGGCGGATTGTTACCATTCATATCGTAACCTGTAACATTTCTTCTTATCCAGTAATTAAGAGTCTGCCCGATATTATCACTGGCTGTAATTTCAACTGTAATATTTTTTGAATTGATAAAGCCGGATTCGTTTATTTCGGGGATCATCTTTATTGAATCAATAACAGGATTTACCGTGTCGATGATTTTCTGAAACTCTGTAGTTTCCTCATTTCCCGCATTATCGGTGAATTTCACGCTGAAAAGATATGCGCCGTCCGTTTTATCTCCAGGGAGATCGGTATTTGAGATCTGACAGCTTCCCGATTTAGTTGTATTCACGGATTTATAAATAAACGGGGTTCCGTCCGATGCCGTTTTTACCGCAAGCTGAGTGTCTCTGTAATTGAGCTCATCAATCATATAATTGAAAGTGAGCGGCAGTCCGGCATATTCCGATGTCACAGGCTTTGAATTTCTTATAAGCTCAAAACTGTTTATCACAGGTTTCACTGTATCTTTAACTGCCTGAAGAGTCGCAGTGCCGGCGTTTTTTGCGTTATCGACAGCTCTGATCATAACAGTTTTCTCTCCATCGACCCCCTGTTTGAACCTGATATTCGAGATATAACCTCCATCTTCAAGGGTCTGGTCAAGTTCCTGAACTTCAATATCTCCTGAAACCTCGATAGAATCAAGGTTCAGATCCCCTTCTTTATCCGGAAGCGCCTTAAATTTTAAGGAAAATATTGAATCATTGGCATAAATTATATTTTCAACCGTGTAATTCTGATAATAGGTCTCAAAACTCCTCTTGAACTGCTTTTCACTTATTACAGGGGGCTTATCTGTCACTTTTTTTGCTTTGTCAGCAACAGGAAAAAGTTCCGATTCATCCATTGAAATGTTAGAAATTACTGTCTGAAGGTCTGAAAATTTAAGTCCTGTGAGGTTTTCATCGCTTTCAAGGAACAGTTTAAGTGCAATTGCGTACCAGTAGCGGAAAAGATATGAGTCAACGGGGAACTGGTTTATCGTGTCTCCGCCGTCAAGAACCGCTTTGGTATCTGTCTGCAGATCGTCCGTTAATGCTTTAAGCACCTGTTCAATTGTAATGCTTCCCGCAACAAGAGCGGGGTCGTGTCTTTCCCCGATAAGCACCGCAAGTCTTTCAAGTGCCGCAAGTGCGATATAATACTTTGAATTTTCTGTAAGCTGATTTTTTGAAACAGGCTCGATATAAAGGGGAAAATCACTGTCAATATGCTCCGAGATCAGTTCAAAAGAACTTTCTTCGTCTCCCGATTCCTTAAACAGAACTTCCCTCAATGTGGTGAGCGGCGTTGCGATTATATTTGTTGTCTCCCCTGCTTTGACTTCACCTCTTGTTTCCAGCGATGAATCGAACTCTATGGTTTCATCTGCCAAAAACACCGGTTTATAAGCGCCACCCTTGAAAACAAACCTGTAAATTCCGGGAGCGAGAACGGTTTTTGTCTCTTCATCTTCAGCAAAAGATACTGTCTGAACTTTAGTTCCCGCCATATTGTAAACTGTTACTGAATCCCAGAGAGTCAGCTCATTTGTGATAAATGCCTTGAGATTCACCGTATTTGAATTTGAAACTGTGACGCTGATCTCCTTTTCACTGAGATTTGTTCCGTCACTTGCAATACATTTTATCGTTATTTTGCCGTCTGTGATCGATGTAGAATCAAAACTGGAACTGAATTTTTCAGAAAGTTCGTCCGTATCTGTTAATTCGGGCATTTCCTCGCCTGTGATAGAGCAGTTAAGGCTTGTAATTTCCTTGTTATCCGTCGCATTTGCTAAAACCTCAACTATCCCGTAAACAACTGAATTATCTGTCGGATTTTCGATCGTGATAACCGGTTTTTCGCTGTCAGTTCCCGATCCCCCGCCTCCCAGGAATTTCGCTTGTGAATTTCTTATTTTATCAGTCCAGCTTTTGAGGTCGGTCGCTGAAAATGCCTTATCCACTGAAGGTATTGCATCGACAAGGATATTCTTCAGTATTGACGCTTCAATTGTGAGTGATCCGAACTTCGCTTCCGTCGAGCCGTTTATCACTTCATCATCAGCAAGGTCGGCGTAAAGGAGATTTAACAGATTTTCGGTGGAATACATTGTTTCGGGAGTCACAGAATTCGCCTTTGAAACATTTTCCGCCACTTTTGCAAGCCCCTGATACCACAGATACCGCTTTGTCGCATCGGTCAAGCTTGTCTGAAGAACGGGAGCTGGAAGAGTTGTAATATCAAGGTATTCCTGAAATTCTTCGGTCCTTGTTTCTGAATCATATTTTGAAATGAATGTTGAGAATATATCAACAGTTACAGAAATTTCATCGACATCAACAGGCTTGAAAGATGCTTCCATGCAACCTGTCCATGCGACCGGTTCCGTGCCTGAAACAAGTTTCACCGTTCCGCCGCATATTTTTACAGTAAGATCGGTAAGAGCTCTGACATCTGAAAAGACTATTTTTCCCGATTCATCTGTAACGCCCGACTGAATGATCTCATCACCTTCTTTCACCTCAACATCGGCAAGGATCTGAATTGAAGAAACCCTGAGAGAGTAATTGAATTCACCTTTTGATTCCGGTCTTTTTGAATCACAGGAAACAACAATAAAAACCATCAGTGCGATCAGACATTTTCTCATGATCTAATCTCCTATCTGTAATAATTTACGAAAAATGTCGCTCCGAAAAATCCGAACAGGTCAATTGAATGATCGTCAGGCGACCACTTGTACATTACCTGCGTTGACAGCATTATCCATTCCCACACCCTGAACTGAAGATCGATCCCGCCTGCAACAACTCCCATGATCAGCGCATAATCACCTTTTCTGTAGCTTGAAAGCACCTCGTTCTTTGAATTGTAGAACTCTCTATCCGTGAATGTCTCGACCTTAAAACCTCCGCCGGCAATGATGTGCGGTGAAAAGAATGTTCCGGGGTAAAGATTATATCTGAGCAGGGCAAGGCACTGGAACCGCCAGTAATTGAAATACTCCTTCCCGCTGATACCTTCGAACTCGCCTTTTCTTGAAGTGTCGGTAAGTCTTGTAAATGATGGCTGAATTCCAAGATCGAAATTGTCGCTCAGTCCGAAATATGTATTAAGTCCCACATTCCAGCTTGAATATACAATTACCGTTTCATCGTCGGTCTTGAGTGACAGCGGGAAAAAACCTCCGCCGCCGATATTTATCTGGATCTCGCCTTCTTCCGCACTAATCTGAGAAAACAGCATTAAACATATTGATATTATTATATATTTCATGCTACTCCAGATATATGAAAAATGCCGTTCCAGCAGGCACTCTGTATTCAGTGGTCATTTTATTAGCCTCAGCCTGTTTCTGTATCTCGGAAGATGCCGGATCAACTGTATTTGATGCGGCTTCTCCTGCGACACTGCCCGTTGAACCCGCAAGCTTTACTGCGATATTTGAAACTGTTCTTGCGACACCTTGCTTAATTGATGATGCTGAGTTTTCTTTAGATATATCAGTTACTTCTGATTCAATTCCGGGATCACGGCCGGATATTGCAAAACCTTTCACAGAGTAAGTTGAACCGTTAATTATCAGTTTTGAAAAAGAGATCTGAGTTCTTTTATTTGAATAACCCGAGGCCTGTCCGTAAAACTTTGAACCTTCAGTAACGGTATCGCTTCCTTTAATGACAGTTGCTATCACTGTTGAAGAAGCCGTTGACCTTATCGAATAATCAAGTTTTACTTTTATTTCAACATTATGAATATTCAGGGTTTTCTCAACATTTATAGATTTTTTGTCCTTTATGAAAACGCCTCCCTGTGTCCCTCCGCCGGGAATAAAATTCCTCCTTCCGCCGGCTGGCTGAAAAGAGCTGTATGAACCGGCATCTAAAGCTTTTGCATATTTTTCTATTATTTCAGAATCCTTTTCATAATTTTTCCCTTTTTTTATTAATTTCTGCTGTTTTTTTTCATCTGCCGGAACTGATAAAGGTTGCGATTCCGCAAGTTCACTTTTTTTAGCATCGTTCATTGCAGAAAGTATCCCGCCCGAAAGTCTTCCCTTTTTATATTCCTCAAAATCACTGATCTCTTTAACTTCCTGATATTTATCTTTTTTATTACCAAATGATGAAAACAGAAAACCTGCCATAAAAAGGACCGTAACCATAAAAATGAAAAGAACTGTCATTGTTCTTCGTTTTTTTGCATATTTATGAAAAACAGCTTTATCTTCAGAATGATACTTTGACATCGATCTTCCTTTTTTTTCCTGCACTTTCGACCACTTCTATAATGTATTCCGTTGAATAGTCTTCGTCTTTTAACTTAAATGCCAGAGCTCCGCTCACTATTTCGTCAAATTGCATTGAATATCTGTCAAGATGATAGACTGCATTATCAAGTTCCACTTTCCCCCCTTTTAAACTGTATATTTTTACATTTTCAACATGAAACCGCTGTCTGCTGCGGTTTTTTATTGAAAAATTTACAGCGATGACTCCGTCTTTTCCTATCTTGCAGATCCTGTCACTTCTTAAAAAGACGAGCGATTCCTCTTTTCTTGCTGAATAACTGCTGCATTGAAAGAACTCGGAGAATGACTGCGCCATGAACCTTACCATCAGCTTTTCACTTTCCTTTTCCAGTTCAAGGCTTTTTTTCCTGAATTTTTCATCAAGCTCTTTTCTCAATGTTTCCAACTGCTTATTTATTTCTTTCTGAGAATTTTCCCATTCAGGATAACTGAAAATTATTCTGTTGCTGGAATTTGCGGCAGGGCTGAGCACAAGATTGAAAATGAATGTCTGTCCTGAATTTATTTTAAACTGTACGTTGGAGCTCAGTCCGTACATTGATTCCTCGTTCATTTCAGGAAAGATCAATCCCCAGATCTTCATTTTCAAAGGTTCTGTTTCAACCTCTATTTTGAGCAGACCTGCATCACCGATCGTCGGATTTTCATCAAGAGATATGTCTGCCGGAAATTCCAGCACAAAAACTTCACCGATCGCAATGTTAACTGTCCTGTAGATCACAGAATCACTATTTTTAATAATGAAGACCGATACTTTTTCTTTGATCGGAACAAATCCCGGATCATTGTTAGCAACTTCCTTTTCTTCACTTTTTAAAAACACATAACAGCATAATATTATTATCCATACAGCGCATTTTCTCATTCAAAGACCTCCTCTTTTTCATCTTCAATGAGATATTCTTTGCCATTTTCCAGAAGGTATGCTCTAAGACTTCTGAGATCACCGAGCGTAGAGCCTTTATAAAAATCGATCAGCAATCCGTCAGGTGATATGTCAAAAGAGACCGGCGTTACTATGAGCAATGCTGAAAAATAGACAAAATCTTTTCTCTGAACTCCTTCATTTGCATAATCGACTGCATTTCTGAATGACATTTCTCCAATACCTTCAACAGTTAGAACGCTTCCGGGAGACAGACTTCCTTTAAGCAGTTTCAGTTTTGTAAGCTTGAAATCCGTTTTAAAATTCCTGTTTTTCCATGTCTCTACTTTTTCTTTGTGAACAGATCTGTCCAGAAGTATCTGCCTGAATTTCGGTGTCAGCATATTGTAAGCGGCAGTGAGATCTTCTTCGACATCAGGGCTTACCCCTTCAAAATTCTGAATAAAATCAGATAAAAAGCGTGTAACTCTCACCACCGTAGCTTCATTTCTAAGAGTCTCTTCACCGGAAAAAGATACCCTTCTGCCGTCTCTGTCAAAAGCGATCACCGGCGTCGGTTTCATTGTTACAGCAAAAGCGAACAGAAGTGATGACGCAGTTATAAAGAACATAAACACCACTGCCAGCGTCATCAATATGCTGAACCTTCTGCTGATCTTTTGAATATTTCCTGCACTGAGCATAGAGAAAAATGTCTGCAATTCATCATTTCTGCCGTTTTTCATTTTTTTAGATCCTTATCGTTTGTGATCAGCTCCCTTGATGTGTTAAAGTCAGCTTGTTCTTTTTGTTTTGTATTGTCTTCGCCCGTCGCCTTTGCCACATTCAAATAGCTGTATTTATTTGTGTTTTCTGCCGCCACAAGCCGGGATACCATTTCACCGCTTTTTATAAGCTGCGTGCCGACACCTGTTATGAAACCTGTCTGCCCGGCTGACCGGCTGATCCCTTTTCCGGAAATTGTCAGGGCGGCGGCGGCTCCTGATAACCCCGCGGAAACTGCACCTTTAACCCCTTCATTGCTGATGACCCTTGCAGAAAGAAACGGAGTCAGAATTATTGCAAGAAGAAGAAAAGACAATCCTGCAACGGCGGTAACGAAACTTGTATCAGAGGTCACAAACACTGGACATTTTAACAATTCGTTAGTAATATCAAACACTTCCTTGAGAGGTCTTTTACATATGAAGATCATTGCAGAATAAACTACCGGCCATAATGATACCGATGCAAGAGATCTGAAAAAACCGCCGAGAGCTCCGAACCCCTGTCCCGGAAATGATGGTATCACCAGTGCAGAGCACATTCCGAGCATGCTGACCGACATGAACACAGGCCATGCCCATGAAAAAACGATCTCTTTGAAAGTCCATATCCCCATGATCAGGAAAAACAACATAAGCTTTTGTATATATTGAGTAAAATAAGAAGAAAGATAGTCGACTCCGGCATTTATCAATGTGACATTCTGATTTGCCGGACATCCCTCGGGAAGCGCTTCTGTTCCAGATGAAAGGTTCAGGTTCGAATATGCGGCTGAGAAAGCCTTGAAAAAAGCGGCATCAAGGTCGACCGGGTCAAGCGATCTGTTCAACTGTTCAGTAATATCTTCAACTGCAACGGGCAGAAATTTATAAAGAATTAAAATAATACATGTTTTCCACACAAGTCCGGCAAAATCGGGATCTCCTTTTTTCTGAATTTTAAAGATCTCCGCCACAAAACTTATTACAAGACCTGTAAGTATTATTGTGAATGTGACATCCCAGACCCATCCTGCTCCGGCTTCAGTCAATAATTTCTGAGGGTTGAAATGCAGATTCATTTTATCTCCCCGAGCTCTTTTTTTACTGTCTGAATGACATTCTCACCGTTTCTTCCGGCAATAAAGGCGGCTTTTTTGCAGGCTTCGATGAGACTTATTCCAAGTTTTTCCGCATAGCTTTTAAGAAGTCTGTTATCCTCTCTGTCACTTGTTGCAACCGCATAGTCCAGAGGAGAAAGTTCTATTCTCACGACTTCGCTTTCAAATGAATCGCCTGACTGCACCCTGAAAAGGGCAAGCGCATATTCTCCTTTCACTGTTTTCAGACCGTCAAATGCGGCTTTTTCCTGTTCCGTGAAACCGAAATCTGATGATACCAGCCTTTTTGCCTCTTCATCTCCTGCATGGCTTAGAAATATTGTGGCGGTGGTGTTGATCTTGATCTTTGAAGAAAGAGAAAGTTCTTTAAAGCTTAAATAGTTCTGGGTAACGGTCCATACTCCGGTATTGTATTTCCTTGCCGTTGCAAAAAGCTCTTCAATGAGATCTGCCAGTCTCGGATCTTTTATAAGCTGGGCCGCTTCATCAAAAAGAATGAAACTGTCTGTTATTTCAAAAGCTGTTCTTTTAGCTTCCTGTATAACGATAAATGTCAGCAATTCCTTAAGTTTTTCATTAAGTCCCGATATTTTTTGCAGGTCATAGATAACAAAAGGTTCATCTCCGTATCTTATTGTTGAAAGACCGTTGATCATCTTTGACACCGGATCGTCAATGAACCCTTTTAAAAGTTTTACAAGGATTTTAACTTTCTCACGGTCTTCGTCCTCAATGAACTGCGGAAGATCGCTCAGTACAGGCTGTTCCACTGATAGGTACATGTTCTTAAGCGCTTTTGACAGTATTATTCTGTAAAGGTCGGCATCCATGCTTTTTTCGCGAACTTCAAGGACAAGGTCTAGTATAAGCCTGAGATAGTTAAGCGCCGAAGTGTCCCACACACCGTCTTTATAGACAGAATCCCTGTGAGGAAAAGGGTTTAGAACAACCTGTCCTTTCGGATCGACTGGTATGAAAACACCTCCGAAAAGATCAGCCATTTTAAGATATGAGGAATTTTCAGCTCCTGCAAAATCGAGAATGAATATCCTTCCTTTTCTGCCTGCCGTGTTTCTGATGTTCGGAAAAAACGTATGTGCTATCAAAGTGTTGACTGTTACCGACTTACCGCTTCCTGAACAGCCGAAGATGGAGCCGTTCTTATTGTTCCTTTTGGGATTTCCCGCATCAAATCCGTAGATCTCGCCGAATCTGTTCCTTAGAAAAAGGGGATGACCGCCGTTAATATCAGCATGCCCGTGCTTTGATGCCGGGACCATGTCAATGAAATTAGGCGAGATAACTCTGTGCTGTCTTTCCGAGCCTGACATCTGTGAAGGAATGGACTTGAAAAATTCGAGATCATGACCCCAGGTCTCCTCTTCAAAAAAACAATTCCCGTTCTTCACCAGTTCGGCAATATGTACCGCCGTGCTTTCAAGGAGATCGGAGTCTCTGCTCCAGACAATGATCTTGGAGGAGAGATAACCTATTTTGTGCCTTGACTGAGCCAGAAGCGTCATCAGTTCATCGGTCTCCCTTGCATTCCTTGCGGCTCCCCGTCCCGATGTGGCGATATAGAACCGTTCCTTCGCTTCAAGAGAAAGGTGCTCTCTGCTTTGGGGAAGGATGTTTAGAGACACTGCAAAAATGAAATCGAAAAGCAGATAGTCAAAAAGATACGACATCATAAAAGGTCTTGTTATATCAGGCATATGTTTCAAAGAAAGAACTTTGCAGAAAATTCTGCCCGCCTTGAAATATTCCGGTCCGGCGCTCCATTTCTGTCCAATAAGCTCTTCTCTGACCGTCATTTCAGGATGAGTGAACATTTTTTCTCCGGACGAAATTATCTCAAACAGCACCTCTCTGATCTCATCGTTTTTCAGTCTTTCCGTTTTAAATCCGAACGATTCCGCAACATTTCTGTGATATTGAATGTCCAGTGGTCCGTCAGGAAGATCTTTTTTAGGAATGTCATCACAGACAAGGAAATAGTTCCTGACATTTTTTATTTTAAGGTCAATGATGTGTTCCAGTCTCTGTTTCATGACCGGGTCAGATTCGTCTGCAAGTCTTTTTTCCATTGTTTTGTCGTTCAGTTTTGATATGCGGAAGAATTCGACTATCGTGTTCTCCTTCACTTCACGCATGAACGCCGAATATGCCCTCGTGAGGTCAGGTTCTCTGAAATAGCAGTCGCCGCCCTCAACCGACCACATCGTGAACCTCTGCATTGATGAAGTTATTATTGAATCTTCTTCAATGGATATTATTTTGAGCATATCAAATATACTGCTCATTTCTTAAGTTCCGCCCTGTCTTTTAAATGTCTTGAATAATATATGTTTTCTCTCTGCATCATCCTGATCGAATAGATCCACCACTCAGGTTTTCCGCCGAAATACTTTTCTCTTATGATAAAAGTGACGGCAAAAATGACGGCCGGGCAGATAAAAAGAAAAAAGATGTTCTCAAAAACGGCTCCTGCAAAAAAGAAAACACTCATGAGCACAGCCTGACCGCGGTCCAGAAAAGACTGTTTTGAACCGAGTATCCTGTAAACGCGCATCAGATCCATCCGGCGATTATTTTTAATATTGAAGAAAATGCCGCAAGCGCCGCTCCCGCTCCGAGTATCTTCAAAGCATCCGACCAGATGTTGGAATCCTTGTTTATATACCGGAAAAGAAGCGATATTATAGCTCCTCCGAGACCTCCGTAGATCCCGATGTACCTTGCGACATCGAACACCATGTCCGCCATTTCGGTGAATTTCGATTTTATCGCCGAAGTGTCACCTGCGGCAAGAAGCTCCCCATGTGACAGCACAATAAAAACAGCAGCAAACACCAGCAATTCCATTGACTTCATCCTCTTCATGCCAAACCTCCTCAGCATTATCTGCCAGTTTTACAATTAGACTTCAAAATTCTATATTTCTAATTGCAATTAGATTTTATTTGACAAAAACACAAAATCAAGAAATTTTTATACGATGCGGTTTTTTAGTGAAATTTAACAGAAAAAGTGCGTTTTCCAAATGCTATTTGGATGTTATTCTCTGATAATAGGAATTTTCAATGTATGTTGATGAATAGGCAAAAGAATCGGGCCTTGTTGTGGTTCCGTATGACAGACCGTTCTCCCATTTACCAAAGTTGGTGGTGTAGCTCTGTGAAACTGCTGTATTATAATAGTAAGTGACTGATTCCGTTCCCCATCTTACGCCGATATAATAGTATTTTCCTGCTTCAAGGCTCACCGCAATTGCACCGGAACTGTAAAAAGATTCTCCTCCGAGAGTGAACGGAACATTGTAAGAGACTTTATGAGTGTAAGTTCCGTCAAGTGCGGTTGATTCGTAAACATCATAATAGATCGTTGCACCGGTATCAGGCAGTGTAAGATAAGCTTCTATTTCTGTTATGGTCTTTGCCGTTGTCACAGAATAGAAATTACCTCTCATCCTGCTCGATCCTGCTGTGTTAGTCTCTGAAGAACCGATGGTGTCAACGATCTCAGGGACCGGCACTTCATAATTGTCAACACACTGCGAAGTCCACGTTGCCCCCCCTTTGAGCGTTCCGTCAAGTCCGCTTCCGGCGGCATTATCCGCAACAGTTCCCGCAGTTTCTTCAAAATGCCAAAGACCTATCGTTGAGGCATCGCTGCTAAACCTTTTATCCGGCGTAAAATTTGAGGAATATCTTGCAGTTGAAGAAATTCTTATTTCATCGACAAGACCTTGCATATATGACGGAGTGCTGGATCTTCTTGAGCCGAAGAAAAGATTCTCTGAATTGTTAAGCGGGTTATATGAAGTGGTTTCAGTCGATTCAAGCACACCGTTCACAAATATCTTCAGGTTCGATGCCGTTTTTACAACTGCGACATGATACCATTTGTTGATATCAAGCTCTGTCGCGGCAGTTGCAGATTCAGAATTACTGGAATCATAATAATATCCGCCGTATGCATTGCTCGGGAAGAATATCTGGTATTCATGACCGTAAAGATAATATGCCGGGGATGTCGTCGTGTTCCCTTTTCTGATAACAGGTGTCTGTCCGTCAGTTATGTACTGCATGAACCACGCTTCAATGGTCCAGCTTCCGCTGAGATTGAGAACAGCATTGTGCAGAACTTCGACATATCCGCTTGTCCCGTCAAATTTTACCGAGCCGCATGGCGCAGTTTCAAGTACACAGCTCACTCCGTTATAGACATAGCCTGCATCACAGGTGTATCTGCAGGTTGTCGAGCTGGAAGTCACATTATATTCTGTTGTATAATCATCTGCCGGGTTCCAGTTTGTGCCTGTCCATGTCTGGGTGTAGCTCGATACAGTGTTCCATACTGTTCCTGTGGCGGGTTTTGTGTTGCAGTAAAAGACCTTTGTACAATTTCCGGCAGTTACAAATCCGGTACAGTCATTTTTACAAGTGGCGGTCCCGGAAGTGCCGTAACCCAGGTCAGCACAGTTGGCTGTATTTCCGTCGCATACATCAGTTCCGTTTACGATCAGATCACCGCAGTAGGGAGCAGTCACATCGTCATCACCTGCTGTATCGCCTGTATCACCTGTATTTCCTGTATCACCCGTGTCAGATGTGTCTCCGGTATTTCCGGTATTTCCTGTGTCTCCGGTATCTCCGGTGTCAGCTGTATCGCCGGTATCACCTGTATCGCCAGTGTTTCCGGAATCTTCATCAGGAGTTTCCTTCTCTTCGCAGGTAGCTGTGTCAAAGCCTGTACAATCCTCAAGGCATTTCGCTTTTCCTGCAATATATTTGTCAGCATCTATTTCAACGCAGTTCTTCACTCCGCCGTCACACTTTTCATTTCCTTCTACAACTGAATTACCGCATTCATAAGGATTTTCTTCACAGGTGGAAGTGTCCCATTTCATACAGTCTTTGTCACATTTAGCTTTGCCTGAAATATATGCGACCGGATCGATCTCAGCGCAGTTTTTTACATTTCCGTCACAAAGCTCTCCCTGCTCCACGATGCTGTTGCCGCATTTTGCAGAAACAGAATCCTCATCCGCTGTGCTTTCATCCGCCGCAGTATCGGAATCTTCAGGATCGTCTGTAACAGAATCTTCATCGGTGACAGAATCCTTGTCGGTTTCAGACACTGTTCTTCTTGTGTTCGACCCGTCACAACCAGCAAAAACAAGCACTTGCAAAACAATAAAAAGCACTGCCAGTGAAAAAAATCTCGATAGATACATTTTGTTCCCCCACACACAAATATCAGATACGGAGGAAATTATACTAATATACTGTTTTTTTTGAAGTTATTTTATTCCGGACTGCCTCTCCTTAAACCATTCATACCATTTAAGGACATTTGCAACATACTGTTTTGTTTCCGGATTGTCATAGATACGGCCGGCAAGAGGCCCTTCTGCCGCGGTAGCCTTTGTTTCTGTTGAATGGGTTCCGCCGTTATACCCCGAAAGGGTTTTGATAAGATCGCCTTTATTATAGGTGAGAAGCGCGGCCAGAAATTTCACCGAGCAGTCAATTGCAAGTTCAGGACGGTTCAGCCTGCCGTAATCACACTTCAGGATCTCTGCTGTCTGCGGCATGATCTGCGTCAGACCTTTCGCTCCAGCCGGGCTCAGCGCATTCTCGTTACCGCGGGATTCCTGATAGATCACCGCCTTTATAAGTGCCGGAGATATCTTAAGTTTTTTCCCGCCTGAATTGATATAAGGATACTTTCCGACCGAATTTTCTATAAGCTGGGAATATTTTTGGTTAATTTTAACGGCAGCATTTTCATCGATATTTGAAAGCGCAACGCAGATAATCAATATTGCTATCATTTCATACTCTTTTTTTTAAGTCTGTAAAATCCTTTTTTTGTTAATCGGTATTTTTGCAAACGGCTGTTTGGCTTTTCTGATAAAACATATTCAACAAGTTCATCTGTCAGCAAATTTCTTACGGATCTTTTTAAATATCCTGTCACCGTATTGGAATTTAAGGCATTTGCAATTTCCTGCATTGACATTTCTGATTTTAGTAAAGCAGATAGTATTTCCAACTCGGCCCTCGACTCGGCCCTCGACTCGGCCCTCGACTCGGCCCCTGAATCAACAATTTCTTCATTCACAACAGTGTTTTTATAAAATGTTGCCGTTACAAACAAATCTGAAAAATCAAATTTTATTGGCTTAAGACCAGCACGAATCACCATGTTTTGCATCCTTTTTATCCCGGTTCCCATTTTTTCTATGTAATTTATTCTTTGAAACAAGTTGGCCATATTCGGATTTCTTAAAACACTTTTTTCGCCAAACTCTTCCGGCGACAACCCTTTGACAAGTCCTCCCGGACTTATAATTTCAATACGGTCATCATATATTTCAATCATTACATTAGCACCTTTTTGAAAATAATCTCTGTGAACGATTGCATTAACAACTGCTTCTCTGAGAGCTTCATAAGGTATTTCAGGTACTTCAATTCGTTGCGGCTTTCCATTAAATTCGTACCTTACAGCAATGTATTTTTTCAAAAAGTTCATTGCATAATCAACGCTTGACACAACATCTTCATTAAAATTACGCCTATCAAGGACTGTGTGTTTTTCTTTTCCTTTGAAAAGAGCACATGTCACCGTCGTGTGAAAATAAATATCATCAAGGTTTCTCGAAAAAAACAATGCGCCGGCATTATAAATTACGATTTTTTTCAATTCATCAACTGATGCAACATCCAGATTTTTCAGAATTAGTTCATTTTCAAGAACTTTAGAGATCCCTGCAATTTTAAGAAACTTATTCAATTTTTTTTCATCAAAATGCTCTTCATATTCAAATTTTCTGCAAACTATTTCATCAAATCTGACCCTTCCTTCTGTTTTTACAAAATCAATAATATCATTCCGGCTCATTTTCTGGGAATTTGGTCCGACACGATTGTAAAAACCAGAGGAACATTTATAAGGCTTGTCTATTCCTTCAAAGACATTTATGATAAGAATATTCTTGAACTCTTCCATTGTAATTATTACTGCTGGCTCACAGTTGTTTGCCAGATCTTGAATTTGACTTTTTAAATTATTAGTGATTTTAAGACCTTTTATTATCCCTGAGTCAGCAACACCCACCAAAATCCTGCCACCCGAAGCATTGGCAAAAGCAATCATCTCTTTATCTATTCCGGAACCAAGTTTTTCTTTGAATTCTATGCGATATCCTTCACCTTTTTCCAAGATCATTTTCAATTCATTTAGAGATAAGGGAGAAAAACTATTTTGAGTCATTTTCTGCCGCCATCAAGACCGAAGACGCTTCCTTTTTTATGTCCTGGATCTTTTTTTTCAGACATTTCAAGCAGTTTTCTTATCATTTCTCTGTATGAACTCTGCGCATCCTTTTCAAACTGCTCACGGATCGCAGTGATATCAGAATTCTTTTTCAGATGCTCAAGCGCTTCGGCGCTCAGGTAACCTGCCTGCATTATGTTGGCAAGCCCCAGAGCTTCAATGTTGTCATTTGATCTCGCCTGTTTCATATACTCATCGTAATATTTTTTGAACACATTCTTTCTTACAACATCATCTTTCATTTCATATTCAAGCCCTGATTCAACCCATGCTTTATGAACTATTTTCTGGGCGCTTTCAGACTTTTCAAGACCTTCCTTCAATTTCGAAGATGACGGATAAAGCTCCGGGAACATTACATGATTTTCATAGTTTTTCACAAGCTGCTCATGATAGTTCCTTGTTTTTGCATCCCATTTGGAAACATATTCATGATACCCGCCTTTCACTATTTTCTTTCCCGTCGCCGTAAGTTCATCTTTAATATCTTCGAAACCCGGCATGACATCAGCAAGTTCGCCTGTCACCTCTTCAAGCCAGTCTGACGCCGACATGTTTTTCAGTTTAGAACCGGTTTTTGAAATTTCCCTTATTGTTGAAGTGGTGTTCCTGACAGACGCAATTATCTCAACAAATTGCGAAATATATTCAAGATAATACTGATATTCCTTTATCTGCTCCTGAAAAGCGAGCTGCGACATCAGAAGCGTCTGACTCTGTATCTGCGCATCGGTCCCGGGACTTGCCACAATGAGCTGGGCATTCACATTTGAATAAAAAAGAACCGCAGAAACGGCAAAAAACAGTTTTTTTATCATTTACACCTCCCTCGTCATGTCTCAAAGATAATATTTATCTACTATGTGTTATCAATATTTTTATTTCATATTTTAATAATTTTATTTTTAAGGCGGTTCTTATTTGATATTTATAAATGCAGGGATATAATTTTCCGTTATTCGGAATTTCTTTAATTCAGAGGTGAAAAATGATCCAGGAACTCAAGAAGATCATGATGAAGGCTAAGGTTGAAAAGGACACCATCAAAAGCAACCTTATCTCGACCCTTGTCGCAGAAGCTGTAATGATCGGCAAAAATGACGGGAACCGTGAGACGACGGAAGCCGAAACGCTCAATATTATCAAGAAGTTTCTCAAAAATGTAAATGAAAACATCAAAATACTCGACGAACTCGGAAAAGACAAGAACTCAGTTTTGCGGGAAAAGGAGATACTTGAAGCGCTTCTTCCGAAACAGCTTTCAGCTGAAGAACTTGAAAAAGTTGTTGACGGAATAGTTGCAAAACTCCCGGAAAAGTCGGTCAAAATGATGGGGGCGGTGATGGCCGAGCTCAAAAAGTCTCACGACGGACAGTTCGACGGAAAAGCGGCAAGCGAAATAGTCAAAAAATGCCTTTCAAAATAAGACAGGGGCCTTTATGAAAAAATTACTTCCCATTGCTTTAAGGAATTTGCCTGCAATTCCTTCATGCGGCATTTTTCCGGTTTATCACTTTCATGTAAGTCGGGATTCCCGCAAAAGATATTCGTTCCGCAGAGACATTTTCTCAACATCCGGCAATGTAATCTTTGCCGATTTCGGGGCAGCCCGTGATTTCGCCGCGAAAATGAATCTGCAGTTCCAGTCCGAGAATTCGAACAGATATGCAAGACCTGGCGATATCTATGCAATGGGACTTATCGATGAAATACTTCACCATGTCTTTCACATCTATAAAAATTCGATCGACCCGCTGTTCCTCCAGAAAACATATTCTTCCGTTGCAAACCTGATCGGCGGGGAAAAACTTTTTGATACACTTAAGGTCTTTACATCCGAATTTCCTCCTCTTCCCGTTCATGATTCCGAAAAAACCCCGCTGGAGCATCTGACATCTTCATTTGAAGGAACCACAGGCGCACTGATGGAATTCGAGGAGATGATACTTCTCCGGCTTGCCAACGAAAATCCCGCATTTGAACCTTACAGGGAACTTTTCAGCGATACCGTACTGAGTGAAACGACAGCATATATTCCGGCATTTGAAGCGATAGAAAAGAACTTCCGCGACAGCACAGGGATCTCCGCGGGAGGTGTTAAACATTCTCTCATCGACCTTCTTCGCGCCCCGATGCGGGCAAGCCCCGATTCACTCAGCGGTCAGCTCAGATTCATAAAAGAGAACTGGGGTTTTGAGATACTGGGAGACTTCTCTAAAAAACTCCTCACATCCATGGACATAATAAAAGAGGAGCACAGGCCCGTCTTCGGTCCGGGAAGTTTCGGCGGCGAGATGATAACAAAAGAATCCCTTGCTTCCAACGACTGGAACTATGACGAGGAGTTTGAGAATTTTTCTACAGATTCTTCATGGATGCCGCGGGTGATAATGATAGCGAAAAATGTTTTTGTATGGCTTGAACAGCTTTCAAGGTCTTATGCCCGTGAAATAAAAACTCTTGACCAGATCCCTAACGACGAGCTTAAAACCCTTGCACAAAGAGGGTTTACGGCTTTATGGCTTATCGGATTGTGGGAAAGGAGCCGTGCTTCAAAACAGATAAAGCAGATGACGGGAAACCCTGATGCGGTCGCTTCCGCATACTCGCTTTTCGATTATTCGATAGCAAAAGAGCTCGGCGGCTCTGCGGCACTTGAAAATCTCAAGGAAAGAGCATGGAAATTCGGTATAAGACTTGCAAGCGACATGGTCCCGAACCATATGGCGGTAGATTCAAAATGGGTTTACGAACATCCCGAATGGTTTCTGTCGCTTAAAGAACCTCCTTTCCCCGGATATTCATACAATGGAGAGAACCTTTCAAGCGATCCTGACATAGAAATATACATTGAAGACCATTATTTCGACAAGACGGATGCCGCCGTGACATTTAAAAGAGTGGACAGGAAAACAGGGGAAGTTCTTTATGTATATCACGGAAATGACGGAACATGCATGCCTTGGAACGATACTGCTCAGCTGAACTACCTCAGAGAGGATGTCCGCAAACATGTCATGAACACGATCATCGGCATTGCAAAGACATTTCCTGTAATAAGGTTCGATGCTGCGATGACGCTTGCAAAAAGGCATTATCACCGACTCTGGTTCCCCGAACCGGGAAAGGGAGGTGACATTGCATCAAGAGCTGAACACGGAATGACAAAAGAGGAGTTCAACAATCTTTTTCCCAAAGAGTTCTGGAGAGAGGTCGTTGACAGGGTCGCTTCTGAAGCTCCTGATACACTGCTTCTTGCAGAGGCTTTCTGGCTCATGGAGGGCTATTTTGTAAGGACGCTCGGAATGCACCGCGTCTACAATTCGGCATTCATGAACTTCATGAAAAACGAAGACAATGCAAAATACAGACAGTCGATAAAGAACATACTTGAGTTCGACCCGCAGATACTTGAAAGACATGTGAATTTCCTGAACAATCCTGATGAAGAGACCGCCGTGAAGCAGTTCGGTGACGGAGACAAGTATTTCGGTGTGACCCTTTCGATGGTTACAATGCCGGGACTTCCAATGTTCGGACACGGGCAGGTGGAGGGTTTTTCAGAAAAATACGGTATGGAATATAAAAAAGCCTACTGGAACGAATCTGTCAACTGGGGACTTGTAAGCAGACACGAGAAGGACATCTTTCCGTTGATGCACAGACGGAAACTTTTTGCCCATGTAGAGCACTTTCATCTTTTCGATCTATATTTGGAGGACGGCTCTGTTGATGAAAATGTGTTTGCATACTCGAACGGTTCAGGGAACGAGAGAGTGCTTGTCTTCTACCACAATAAATATTCTGAAACTGCCGGCTGGATAAAGACCTCGGCCGGATTCCTCAACAAGATCAACGGCATGATGGAAAGAAGAGAACTGGATTATGCTCTGGGACTATCATGTTCGGATAATTTTGTTATATTTAAAGACTGCATTTCAGGACTTCACTACATAAAAAGATGCCGTGATATCAGCGAACATGGATTTTTCGTTACAATGAATGCGTATGAATATTTCGTTTTCTGTGATTTCAGGGAAGTCGCGAACTCCATTGAAGAACCATGGGCTGAACTTTGTGAAAAACTTAACGGTGAAGGTTGTGCCGACCTGAAACCCGAACTTGACAGAATCCGTTACAGAAAACTTCATGATCTGATGAAAGAATTTGTAAATCCGGATACTTTTGAAAAATTTGTAAGCGAAAGAAAGGATGAAAAAAAGAAAAATCCTGTTTCAAAGTTCTACCGCTCCGTTGCTGACAGATATCAGAGTTTCATTTCTGAACTTTCACGGTTTGAAGGTGTGGAAGAGATAAACAGGGACATTTCCGATCTTTTCATAAGGGACCTGATAGCCGTGATCGATCTTCCCAGATATAAGCTGAAGGACTATGACCTTCAGGCCGACAATTATCTCCAGAAAAATCTTTCGGCAAACAGATATTATCTTTTCATGGTGCTCGGTTTTGCGGCCGGAGCAAGACTTTCAATGATAAGGTCGGAAGTGAATGACGGCCCCGAAAGTAACAGACTTTTCAGAAAATACGGGCTTGAAGGAGTCTTTTCCGAACTGTTCGAGCAGGATGGAATGACCTCGTTCCATTCAAGGTCAATCGTAAAACACATAAGAGCTTTCATATATTACCAGAACTGGTGGAGACACCATGAACCGGAAGTGCTTCCTCTAAAACTGATGGAAGAGGTTTTCAGCGATACTAATATGATGGAAATACTCCAGATAAACGAATATGAAGGTGTTACATGGTTCAACAGGGAGGCCTTTGAAGATTTCCTTGCCGGACTTTTCGTGATATCGGTGCTTGAAATTCTCAGAAACATCGAAAAGGTCTCAGAAAGGAAAAAAGAGTTCAAATACCGTTTTACTGTGATATCGGACCTTATCAATGCCGCTTCGAGGTCAGGTTACAGCGCAGAACAGTTTCTTAAAGAGCTTTCCTCCCCAAAGGATTGATTTTTTTCCATAATAAAATACAATATTTGTCAGTTGGTCTGCTAAATAGGTGCAAAAATGAAGTTATTTTATTATTTCCCGGTTATGTTAATTCTCATGTTCATTGCTGTTTCGTGTGCCGAAGATGAGGAGGCTGAAAAACAGTGCCAGACGAACTTTGACTGCCCTTATCCTTACGAGTGCGATCCTGAGACATTCAAGTGTGTCGATCCTAATACAGGAGAAGTTCTTGACGATACCGGCAACACCGGAGATACTGCTGACACAGGCGATACCGGCAATACCGGAAACACGGCAGATACCGGAAACACCGGCAACGACCCGTATAAAGACGATCCATGCTATGACAGAAACGGAGATGCTGATAAAGACGGATATCTAAACAGCTTCGAGTGTCCTTCATTTCCCTGTGCCGACAATGACGGAGACGGTATAAAGAACTGTCTCGACCCCGACTCCGATGATGACGGCGTAAGCGACTCTCAGGAAAAGACCGCTCAGACAAATCCGTACAGCCCTGATACCGATAATGACGGACTCACAGATTTTCAGGAATCGCAGTTCGGCACAAATCCTAAATCAAAGGATAGCGATGCCGACGGTTTTGATGACCTTGCCGAAATAGCATACGGAACAGACCCTAACAGTAACGCTGACAAGATACCCGAGGATGTTTTTTATGTCATTCTTCCCTACAAACCGGAAATAACTGTAAACCGCCAGCTTGATTTCAGGACAGACATTCAGCAGGCGGACATTGCAATACTTGTTGACCTTTCCGGTTCAATGGAAGGAGAACACGATAATCTCAAACAGGGAATTAACAATGTCATCGTCACAGGAGTTAAAGCACAGATACCCAATACCGGATTCGGGCTTGTGAAATTCGGAACTCTTACAGACCAGCCTTATTTTATTCAACAGCACATTACTCTTGACACAGCTGAAATACAAAATGCAGTAAATACAATATCTTCCTGCGGCGGATCGGATGAATATCACACTCTTGCTCTCTGGAGAACAGCGAACGGCTTTCCGTATAATGCAAATATCGATGGATCTAATCTCGGCATTTTCGGAAGTGCCTGCGGCGGCGAAAGTTACGGAGGAATGTGCTTCAGACCGGGATCTCTTCCGATCTTCATTATGGCAAGTGACGAAGAGTTCACAGACAACAACTACAATTCCCAAGGCGGAGATCCTGTCATTCATAAAGCGGAAGCGATCACTGCCATGAATAACATAAATGCCAAGTTCATCGGAATAAACTCCGGAGATTCTCTTAATGATTTTAACGAGGTGGCAGAAGGGACGGGCTCAAAGGACAGCCTCGGAGCCTATTTTAACTATACTATTGACAGCGACGGAAGCGGAATGAGTGACCAGATAGTCACGGCTGTACTTGAACTCGTGAAACATGTCCAGATGAATGTCTCAACAAGAAAAGAACCTGTTGACGGAACCTGCAACTCATTTGAATCCATTGATTTCATTAAAGCTTTGACACCTCTTCAGGCAGATCCGGCTGAAAATGTCGAAGGAATGGATGCAACAACTTTCATAAAAGTCCTTCCCGGCACAAAAGTCACTTTCAGCATAGATTTCGAGAATGATTTCTGCCAGCCTGAAAAGAACAAAACCCTTGTTTTTAAAGCAAGAATAGATGTTTACGGTGATGAAACTTCGCTTCTTGACTCACGAGATGTCCTTATAATCGTCCCTTCCGGCAGTATGGAAAAATAGCATATCTGAATCAAACGCTCAAAAACAGACCCGACAAAGACATAACTTTTAAAAGCATGATTTACGCCTTGACTGAAAGTTATAACTGTGATAATATCAGTCGCACTTCTAAAGGAGGCCTTTATGATAAAAAGAAAATATATGCTTGATAATATTAAAAGTTTTATTGATAAGGACATCATAAAAGTGCTTACCGGTTTAAGAAG
>JAKLDO010000109.1 GCA_022703485.1 bacterium | reverse complement strand
GGATGCTGACGGTTCATTCCTTTCACCTAAAAAAGACTCGAAATAGACTCAGTTGAAAAAAATTCTTGTTCACTCATGCTGTGCCCCGTGCACTACTGCAACTCTTGAAAAGATAAAAAAAGATCGACCCGGCCAGTCCATTTCCGTTTTTTACTATAATCCCAACATTTCTCCTGCTGAAGAGGAAGAGAGAAGATTTTCAGAGCTTGAGACATATCTTTTGCGCAGATACGGTCCTGAAATTGAGCTTATCAGAGGAAAATATGACAATGGCTCATGGAATTCACTTGTCGAACCTCTTGAATTAAGCGGAGAAGGGGGACTGCGCTGTAAAATATGTTATTACCTGAGACTTCTTGAAACATTCAGGGTCGCTGAAAAGAGAGGCATGGACCTTGTCACTACCACTCTCAGCATCAGTCCGTATAAGAATTTTGAATGGCTTGATGAGATAGGCCGTCTGCTTTCAAAAAAAACAGGCATAGGCTGGTTCCTTGATAAATGGGACTATAAGAGGTCTTTGGAAATTTCAAAGGAGTACGGTCTGTACCGTCAGAAATACTGCGGCTGTGAATTCAGCATGCGCGAAAGGCTCAGCCGTTCAGAACGGAAAGATTCCTGACAAAAAGTCTTTCATTCATCAGTTCCTTCATCGCTTTTTCACAATGTTCTGTTCCGAGTCCCGGTATAAGCCTGTTTTTCAGGATCTCAGAAAGAAGAGCGATGTTCTGCATTCTTGTGTCAGGAAGGTCCTTCCTGAAAACACGGATATTGCGGACTTTCTTTTTTTGCGCCGCTTCTTCGACCATTTCCGCAGTGACCTCCTGAGATTCCCCGGTCCTTACGGGAAGAGGCTGCCATGACGTATCGTACCAGACGATAGTGCCGCCGCTTTTGAGCATGGTCTCGAGCGATCTTAATGCCTCGTGCCTTTCAAGGCTTATTACAAGGTCTGCATCTCCCGATTCGATAAGGGGAGAATGTATGTCATTTCCGATCCTCAGCTGAGAAACGACAATTCCGCCCCTCTGTGCAAGCCCGTGAGTATCGACACCTTTGAAACGGTATCCGGCGGCGCTTACCGCCCTGACGAGTATTTCACTCAGCATTCCTATGCCCTGTCCGCCGACTCCGGTTATGTATATGTTCATTCCTTTCATTCCACCCTCCCTAATATTTTATTGCATTGACGGGGCATGTCTGTATGCAGCTTCCGTCACCTATGCAGAGGTCTTTGTTTATAGTCACCGTGCCGTCGGAATTCCGGTAGAAAGTAGGGCAGGCGAAGCGGTTTATGCATTCATAAGAACGGTCGCAGGATGAAGTATCAACGGATACCTGCCTGACAGGTGCGTCACTTTTCCTTTTCTGCGCTTTTGTGAACTTGAGCATGCATGGATGTTTTGCGATCACAACGGAAAGTCCTTCGTACGCGACGGCTTCCGTGACTGCTTCAGTAAGCTTTTTCTGATTGTATGTGTCTACTTCAAGTATCTTTTTCACTCCCATGCCTTCAAGCATCTGCCTTACCGGAATTCTTTCCGTGATCTCATCAAAGTTGCGTCCTGTGGCAGGGTGTTCCTGATGGCCTGTCATGGCTGTCGTGCCGTTCTCCATGAGTATCAGTGTTATGTCGTGCCTGTTGAATATGGCATTGACTATACCTGCGGCCCCGGCATGGAAAAATGTGGAATCTCCGAGGAAGCACACCACTTTTCTTGAATTGTTGAAAAGAGCGAGTCCGCTTGCAATACCAGTGGAGGCTCCCATGCTCATGAGCAGTTCTACCATGTTGTAGGGCGGAAGGAAGCCGAGTGTGTGGCATCCTATGTCCCCGACCTTGATGTCGGTCTCTTTTAAAGCTTTCTTTATGGCATAGAATGCAGATCTGTGTCCGCATCCGGGGCACATCTGAGGTGGCCTCGCCGGCGTTTTTGCCGTTACAGGTCCGTCTGCTGAGGGTTTAACTATGCCGGGCCAGTCTCTGCTCAGGATCTCTCTCACTTTATCCGGTGTGAACTCTCCGATATGATCCTCGACTGACATTTTGCCTGTTATTCTGCATTTTATTCCGGCGTCAAAAGCCTCTTTCTTGATCGCCTGTTCAATGAAGTCATCAAGCTCTTCAAGTATTTTCACCTCATCGTGGGAGTTCAGGAACTGTCTGATGACATCCATCTGGAGAGGATATACAAGAGCTGTTTTCAGTATATCCGGTTTCTGCGGCGAATCTTTAAGTACATCCATGACCGATAGAAATGTCGTTCCTGCAGTTATGATCCCTTTCGGGCTTCCATTATTGATTAAAGTGTTAAGTTCCCGTATTTCATTCGATGATGAAATTTCTGAAAGTCTGTAAATCGCCCGTCTTTTCATCGGAAATACCGCTGAGGTGATAGGGATGTACGGTCCGTTCTTTCTGTCAAAACGGGGAGTGCTGTCCTGTTCATCAGGTGTCCACCCGTCGAAATTAACGAGTTCTTTCTGATGGCATGTATGTGTGGTAAGTCTCAGTATGACAGGCATTCCGTTCTTCCGGGACAGTTTTGCGGCTGTTTTGAAGTATGTGTATATTTCAGCCGGAGATGCCGGTTCAAGGACCGGAGTGTATGCAAGTCTTGCGATGTGTCTGTTATCCTGCTCGTTCTGGGATGAATGGGCTCCAGGATCGTCTCCGAGAACTATGACCATGCCTCCGGTGAGGTTCATGTGTCCGAGCTGGACAAAAGTGTCAGCGGCGACATTGAGGCCTACGCTTTTGAAGAATACACAGCTCAGATGCCCGTTGACGCTTGCGCCATATGCAACTTCCGTCGCAACCTTTTCGTTCGTGGAGAACTCAAAATAGAAAGGTCTTCTGTCATGCGGGATTGTCGCAATTGCCGTCGCTATTTCAGGAGTGGGGCTTCCGGGATAGCTTGTAACGACCCTTACACCTGATTCTATCATGGCTCGCACAATAGCGGTGTTGCCTATAACGATCTCCGAAAAAGGCTCTTTTTTCAATAGTAATTCCCCGTAATTGATCATAGTTCCTCCGTATCAGGAAAATATTTTACCGACGGCATTAAACTAACATTTTTTCTAACACAGGTCAATATCTTGATTTATTTCGTGAATTGGTGTAGGTTTCCACTGTTTTTCGTATATTACCAACCAGAATCAATAAGGAGCAGAGATGTTAAAAAAGATCTTTTTAATGATGAGCGTTCTCGTCTTTCCGTTATTAGCGTTCCCGAGTGAAGCTGATCTTGTAATTCCTACGCTTGAAGCAGGTCAGAACAATCTTCTGATGATCGGTTTCATAGTATGTTTCCTCGGTCTCGGTTTCGGTGTCTATCAGTATATGAAGGTTAAAGCGATAAAGTCGCACAAATCGATGCTCGATGTTTCCCAGACGATATTCGAGACATGCAAGACCTATCTTCTTCAGCAGGGTAAGTTTCTGTTAATACTCGAGGTTTTCATAGCAATATGTATCGCGTTCTATTTCGGATATCTTCAGCACAATTCAGCAGGTGCCGTTGCACTGATCCTGCTGTGGTCTGTGATAGGTATACTCGGTTCCTACGGTGTCGCATGGTTCGGTATCCGTATGAACACACTTGCAAACAGCCGCATGGCGTTCTCTTCTCTTGAAAGAAAGCCTCTGAAGCTTCTCAACATCCCTCTTGATGCAGGTATGTCGATAGGTGTCGTACTTGTCTGCGTCGAGCTTATAATGATGCTCATAATACTTCTTTTCGTTCCGAGAGAGTCAGCAGGAGCATGTTTCATCGGTTTCGCTATCGGTGAATCGCTCGGCGCTTCAGCTCTCCGTGTCGCAGGCGGTATCTTCACAAAGATCGCCGACATCGGTTCGGACCTTATGAAGATAGTTTTCAAGATCAAAGAGGACGATCCCCGCAATCCCGGTGTCATCGCTGACTGCACAGGTGACAATGCCGGCGACTCAGTAGGTCCTACAGCTGACGGTTTCGAGACATACGGTGTCACCGGTGTCGCACTCATCAGTTTCATAGTCCTTGCTGTAGCCGATGTCTCCCAGCAGGCTACTCTGCTGACATGGATATTTGTCATGAGAATTCTCATGGTCATCACTTCCATTTTCGCTTTCTGGATCAACAGAGCGATAGCCGGTGTGATGTATAAGGGTAAAGACGATATGGATTTTGAGCATCCTCTTACAATGCTTGTGTGGATCACTTCGATAATTTCCATAATTGTAACATTCGCTGCAAGCTATGTTATGATCGGTGATCTTCCTGATAATCTCTGGATAACTCTTTCACTTATAATTTCATTCGGAACTCTCGGTGCGGCTCTTATTCCTGAGTTTACAAAAATATTCACAAGTCCTAAATCTAAACATGTTCAGGAAACTGTTAACTCATCCCGTGAAGGCGGGGCTTCGCTGAACATTCTTTCAGGTCTTGTCGCCGGAAACTTCAGTGCGTTCTGGCAGGGAATGGTGTTCTTCGGTCTTATGTTCGGTGCATATTACGCAAGCGGTTTCGGTCTTGATTCGATGATGAGCTTCCCGTCCATTTTCGCATTCGGTCTGGTCGCGTTCGGAATGCTTGGAATGGGGCCTGTAACAATAGCAGTCGATTCATACGGGCCTGTTACCGACAATGCACAGTCCGTATATGAACTTTCATTGATCGAGACACTTCCAAATGTTGAAGCCGAAATACAGAAAGATTTCGGTTTCAAACCTGATTTTGAGAAGGCTAAGCACTATCTCGAAGCTAATGACGGCGCAGGTAACACTTTCAAGGCTACGGCAAAACCTGTTCTTATCGGAACTGCGGTTGTCGGCGCCACGACAATGATATTCTCACTGATACTTGTCATCAAGAAGACTCTCGGTATCGATCCGCAGGTAATACTTTCCGAGCTGAATCCTTACACAATACTGGGTTTCATCTGCGGCGGAGCGGTAATTTTCTGGTTTACCGGCGCATCGATCCAGGCTGTTGTTGCAGGTGCATACAAGGCTGTCGAGTATATCAAGAAGAACATCAATCTTGATCCGAATGCTGATCTCAAGGCTTCAACCGAGAAATCAAAAGAGGTCGTCAAGATATGCACTCAGTATGCTCAGGCAGGAATGTTCAATATTTTCATAGGCATATTCTCCTTTGCCCTCGCTTTTGCATTCCTTTCATCTCCAACGGGCGGAGATGAGGCTGTCAGCTTCTTTGTAAGCTACCTCATTTCGATAGCTCTTTTCGGTCTTTTCCAGGCGATTTTCATGGCTAATGCCGGCGGATGCTGGGATAATGCAAAGAAAGTTGTTGAGGTCGATCTCAAGGAGAAGGGAACAATTCTTCATGAAGCATGTGTTGTCGGTGACACAGTCGGCGATCCTTTCAAAGATACATCATCAGTTGCAATGAACCCGATAATCAAGTTCACGACCCTTTTCGGACTTCTTGCAATGGAAATAGCGATCTCACCAGATTTCCGTGATGTCGCACCTTATGTCGGACTGTTCTTCCTCGCAGTGGCATTCTTCTTCGTCTGGAGAAGCTTCTACAAAATGAGGATCAGATAATAATTTCCTTAAATAACTCATCCCCGAACCCCTTCTCTCTGAGAAAGAAGGGGCGTTTTAAAGTCCCTTTCCATTTTGAAAGGGAAAGGGATTTAGGGAATGGGTTGAAGCTCAATACCTTCTATTAATACTTATGTTGTGGACGATCCCGAGGAGGAATGAGCTGAACAGCAGGGAGCTTCCTCCGTATGAGAAGAATGGAAGAGGTATTCCGACGACTGGAAGCATTCCGATGACCATTCCGATGTTGATGAAGACCTGCAGCCAGAAAAGGGCGGCTGTCCCCACAAGAAGGAGTGCCGAGAACTTGTCCTGAACACGCCCGATGAGGTTTATTATCTTCACGAGAAGGAAAAGATAAAGAAGGATGAGTACTGAGACCCCGGCGAATCCGAACTCCTCTGCATATACTGAAAAAATGAAATCTGTATGATGCTCAGGAATGAAATTAAGCATGTTCTGAGTCCCTTTTTTATAGCCTTTTCCTGAAAACTTGCCGCTTCCGACAGCTATTATCGACTGGTTTGTGTGATACTGCGAAGTGAGCATCAGTTCTGAAGTGTCCGACCATATCATAGTAACTATCGCAACGATCCTTTTTTTCTGATAGTCCTTCATGACGAAATTCCACAGAAGAGGGGACACCACGATCAGAAATATTATAAGCCCAGTCATCCATTTTCTGTTTATCTTTGTCGAAGCTATCATGGTCAGAGCGATAAGTGCAAGAAGTATGGCGGTCCCGAGATCAGGCTCGAAATATATAAGTATTACAGGCACAAGAAGAGCGAGGACCTCGGGCACAAGGTCGAAAAGGTTATATCCGTCCTCCAGCGTAGGTTTGGTGTTGAGCCTGTAGGACATGAAAAGTATTATCGAGACCTTGGAAAGCTCGCTTATCTGGAAATTCATGAAACCCAGATCGAGCCATCTCTGAGCTCCGCCTATCTTTTTTCCTATTATCAGGACGAGGACAAGAAGTATGATATTTGCTGCGAACATCGGGATCGCGAACCTTTCCCATGTCCGGAGGTCGCTGTATGTCGTCACAAGGAACACTCCGGCACAGAGAGCGACCCACACAAGCTGTATGTTGAACCTGTCCTGATTAGCTGAAAGCGCACTGCTCAAAGATACAAGCCCCAGAAGAATGATCGCCATGACCGGCATCAGCAGCCCTATGTCAAATCTTCTTTTTTGCATTATTCCTTGAAACTCCGCTTGTAATAATAAGATTTAAGAAGCTTGTATACTATCGGAGCCGCAACACTGCCGCCGTGACCTCCGTTCTCAACAACCGATACAGCCACGACTTCAGGGTTCTTGAAAGGAAAGAACGCCGCAAAAAGGGCATCATCCTCGGTCATGAGCCTTTTTTCATCATCAATTGAATCTATCATCTTTTTTTCGATATTTGATATGACCTGGCTTGTCCCGGTCTTGCCGGCCGCATCAGGTATTGTATGATCCGAGTAGAAAAACGCAGTTCCTCCAAGTTCATTTGTGACAGCCCAGAGCGCCTTATTTATGTTCTCAAAATGCCTGTCGCTGATGTCAAGCACTCTTACTACCTCATCGTTGATCTTTGTTACGGAACCGTCCTGAGCAATTATCTCTTCGGCCATTCTCGGTTTTACTATTACACCGTGGTTTGCGAATGCACCGTACATTACAGCCAGCTGAAGCGGTGTCATCCTGATGTCTCCCTGACCTATAGCGAGATTCATCAGAAGCCCTTTGTGCACTTTCATTCCGGGATAGTTCATGTTGAACCATTCTCTGTCAGGCAGCGTTCCCGACTCTTCTCCAGGGAGGTCTATGCCTGTTTTGGACCCTACACCGAAAAGGGATGCGAAATGGGTCATTTTTTCCAGACCGAGTCTTTCGGAAAGGTTGTAGTAATATATGTCACAGCTTTCTTTCAATGACCGTTTGAGGTTCACATGTCCGTGCCCCCATTTGTTCCAGCAGCATTTGGTGTCGCTTGCAAACCAGAGACATCCCTGACAGAGGAATGTGGACATCGGCGTTATCTCTTTATAATGAAGTCCGGCGATGGCAGGGAGTATCTTGAAAGTCGAACCGGGATAGTAGGTCTGCCGGGTGACTTTGTTAACGAGAGGTCTCAAAATGCTCTGACTGTATTCTCTCCAGATCTTTTCAGGTATTCTTTTCCTTGAAAGAAGGTTCGAGTTGTAGGAAGGGCTTGAGTACATTGCAAGGATCCTGCCCGTTTTTATCTCCATTACCACTGCCGCGCCGCTCGTTTCTCCGAAAGCGCTGGAAGCCGTTTCCTGAAGATATGAGAGAATGGTGGTCCTGAGGGAATTCCCTTTTACTGCAGGCTGTGATCTCGGAACGGTTTCATCAATGTTCTCAGGGACCTCTATT
>JAKLDO010000108.1 GCA_022703485.1 bacterium | reverse complement strand
AACCTTACGGAATAGTTTATGAAGAGTTCCCCAGCGAGTTCTTTTTCATGGACATGGATGGAATATGGGAAGACACGGACCTCAACGGAATATATGACAAGTACCCTGAAACACTGACAGTTGAGATATTCACATCAAGGATCACAGGGACAGCGGAAGAGATCTCTGCCTACCTCGGCAGAGTTCATGACTACAAAAAGAACGGATCTTTCTTTGAAACAAGGAACTTCTTTTCTTTCATAGATGATGACTGGAACAGTTATGAGGACGAGAACGGCAATGTTTACGATGACTACATGCACATAAAGAACAGTGAATGGGGCCTCGGGTCGATATACGGGGAGAATTATGAAAGAAGAGAAGACCGCGAGAACACTACAAAAACCACCTACATGGATTTCATGAAGAACGAAGGTGCCGAATTTGTATATCAGTGGATACACTCCGACCCGCAGAGAATATACTTCGATGACAACTTCTCACCCAACCCTGCGAACATACTTTCGATTCAGGAGATAATTGACGGCAAAGTTAAAGGAAGCTTCTACAACCTGTTTGACTGCTCCATCTCAAGATACACCGAAGAAGGCGGGAATATAGCTTCTGAATATGTCAAGGGAGAATACGGACTTGCAATAATCGGAAGCACCAAGACAGGAGGGATTTTCAATCCTGACGTGATGAATGCCGCCCTTGCCTCAGGCGAAAACTGGGGAACAGCATATCAGCTCTGGGTCAACGACATCTGGCAGAACTTTGAAAGCTACGGATTTGACAGACCTTTCATAGACTCATGGTGGCTTGGCATGATGATACAGGGAGACCCGACTCTCACACTAACTGACAAGCAGACATTCTTTACAAAAAGCCAAGTTCCCGCAATAAAATATTCAAAGGAATTTCTCAGGCACATGAACCGTACAATGATGGAACGCTGACCTGATTTTAATCTGTTTTGAAACAAGCTATTTCCATCTGCCCCGTCAAAATCAACATTTCTGTTGAATCATTAAGCTCCTTTTTTGCAAAACCCATTGAATTGCATGGTTTTTTCATTTTGCACATTTTTTTGTGCAATATTTTAAGTTAATAATAACAGTATATTGCGACATAACACTTGTTTTTTAATGTTGATAACACATATCAATTATAGATTTTTATGTATAGGTAAAAAAAGATTTTTAACATTACACTTTGAGGAGATTGAAAAATTGTATCATTTTTTGTGAGTTTGTATCGTTTTTTTATATTTCAAAGGCCGGAACACGACTTTCAACAAATATGTTGACTTCTGAAGAGACAAACTGGAGAAAAGCTATGGAATTCAACGACTTCAGCAATTTGCACAATAAAATGTGCAAGGAACAATATCAATAATTATAAACAGTTGCGATTATTCACTGGAAAATTAATGTTGAAAATACATATCAAACGGAATAAATCCCAATAATGTTGAAAAAATGTTTAAAAAAAGCAATATTAATGCGGTTGATTAATGTTTTTTTAATTTTATTTACGGAGACCGATATTGGCCCCTCAATTAAGCAAACTGCAGTTGGATGCCATTTATTCCACTGAAGGAGCAGTTCTTGTCTTCGCCGGGGCAGGATCAGGCAAAACAAGAGTTATAACCCACCGTATAGCCCACCTCATAAATTCAGGAAAAGCAGAACCTTCACAGATACTTGCCGTCACATTTACAAACAAGGCTGCTAAGGAGATGCGCGAGAGAACTGAAAAACTGCTTGATGGTTCCGGCACCACCGACGGTCTGACCGTATGCACTTTCCATTCTCTGGGTCTTAAAATACTCAAGATAGAATACAGATCGATAGGGTATCCTTCCGATTTCACCATTTACTCACCTTATGAACAGAACGAACTGATGAAAAAGGTGATGGAGGAGCAGAACATCTCGACCGAAAGATTCTCATCAAGGACCATCCTGGCCGCAATTTCAAAAATAAAGAACGACCCTGACCTTGCAGGGAATGTGAACTTTCTTGTATCGAACATAAACCACTCGACAGCGAAAAAGCTGATCGAACCTTACCAGAAAGCTCTAAGAAATGCGGGAGCGATGGATTTTGACGACCTCATAGTCCAGCCTGTCAAGCTCCTGAAAGAGAACACTGACATACTTGCAAAACATTCATCAAAATACAAATACATAATGGTCGATGAGTATCAGGATACCAATTCAGCCCAGTTCGAGCTCATCAGACTCCTTTCAGGAACGTACGGTAACATTTTCGTGGTCGGGGACGATGATCAGAGCATTTACAGCTGGAGAGGCGCCAAAATAGAGAATATCCTTAATTTTGAACGGGATTTCCCCGACTGCAAAATAATAAAAATGGAGGAGAACTACCGCTCTGTGGATGAGATCGTCACAGCGGCCGGAAATCTGATACAGTACAATCCCACCCGTGCCGGAAAGAAATGTTTTACATCAAAAAAGGCTGGAAAGGATGAAGGTGTACGGATAGTTGAAAAGAAAGATGAGGCCGCCGAAGCGGAATATATTGCAAGTGAGATCACCAGGTGGCTGTCATCGGGCGAGAGGGCTGACACCATTGCGGTCATAATCAGGGCCAATTCTCAGTCTAAACCGTTTGAAATAGCGTTCAACCGGTCATCTATACCTTATATAATAATAGGAGGACAGAAGTTCTTTGAGAACAAGGAGATCAAAGATGTCCTTGCCTATCTGAGAGTTCTGCTCAACCCGTTTGATGAGATAAGTCTCCGCAGGATAATAAACTATCCGGCAAGAGGGATAGGAAACACAAGTCAGGAAAAGATATTTGAAACCGCAATGTCAATGAATATAGAGCCAGTCAAGTTCATAAGGAATTTCAGGGACTACAGCTCTCTGTTCAGGAAAGAACAGGCGTCCTCCATTGAGGATTTTTCGATGCTGCTCGAAAAGCTCAGCGGCAGACTGCTCAAGACGGACCCTCTTACATTCGCTAAAGAACTGATAGATGAAATACTCATTGAAGATGAGATAAGAAGGTCCTCTGAAAGCGAGATATCGGCAAGGATAAAGCTTGATAATATAAGAGCGTTCATTGATGCGGTGGCGACAGACCCGTCATTGAAAAGACACAAAACCGCAAGAGCTTTCTTTTCAGATTTCATAAATTCTGTCACCCTTCTCCAGTCAGGAGACGAAGAAAGCAAAATAAATTCAGTAAGCATTATCACTGCCCACAGTGCAAAAGGACTCGAATTTGACAAGGTCTTCCTCATCGGGTTCTATGAAGGAGGAATGCCCAACCACATCGCCATCGAAGAGAACAATGTTGAAGAAGAGCGTAGACTCGCTTATGTTGCAATAACACCGGCGAGAAAACTTCTGACGATAACAATTCCCAGAAGCATAGCTTCCGCGGAAACACAAAGACAGTCGCTGATTCAATGTTCATAAAGGAAGCGGGGCTAGACAGCGAAAAATATACAGGAAGACCGGATGACGACGACCCTGTTAAAATGATGGCGGCTATTCTTAAGAAACTTCAATCCGGAAATTAGATGAAATCATCCCACGAGGTCTTTCTGCCTTTCAGCATCTTCTTGAGCTTGAGAACCGCCTTGGCCTCTATCTGACGGATCCTTTCCCTTGTAACACCCATCTCGCGGCCGATCTCTTCAAGTGTATATGTCTCTGTCTCGCCTATGCCGAATCTCATTCTGATGACCTTCTCCTCTCTGGGTGTAAGTCCTGAGAAAAGATCTCTGATTATCTCAGCCATGTTCTGTCTTGCCGTATAATCCTCAGGACTGAGGGTCTTGGGGTCCTCGACAAAATCCTGAAGCTGGCTGTCCTCATCCTCTCCTATCGGTGTCTCAAGTGAGATCGTCTCACGGGCGCTTCTCCAGACCTTTCTTATCTTTTCTTCAGGAAGGTTCATATGCTTTGCAACATCGGCAATGCTCGGATCGAACCCGTACTTATTGGTAAGCTCCTTGATCGTCTTGTTTATCTTGTTCATCATCTCGATCATATGCACAGGGATCCTTATCGTTCTGCCCTGATCAGCTATCGCTCTCGTTATTGACTGACGTATCCACCATGTCGCATAGGTCGAGAATTTATATCCTCTGTAGTATTCGAACTTATCGACGGCCTTTATCAGACCGATGTTGCCTTCACAGATGATGTCCTTGAAATCAAGCCCTCTGTTATTGTACTTCTTGGCAATGCTTACAACAAGTCTCAAATTGGCCTGAATAAGCTGGTTCTTTGCATACCTCACAGCTTCTTCCGCATCACGCAGCATTTTTGAATTGGCATTAAGATCATCTATCGAAAGAGAAGTCTCCGCCTCAAGCTTCTTCATGCTCCTTTTGGTCTGATTTATCAGTGCGTATTTTTCACTTATGTAGTCGGAATTGTGATTTATCGTGGGGAACCTTGAAGGATTTGCAATGACCTCACCCATCTGCTCGAAGGTCATGTTCATGCTGTGCTCGATGTGCTTGATGTTCTTCTGGAGCTGTTTCGCCTTCTCCTCATACTGTCTGATCTTATCGCACAGGGAATTTATGTACATCTTGTTGAGTCTCATCTCAAGGATCGTGTTGACCATGTCTTCAAGTATCCTTACGGCGGTCTCTCTGTGTTTTTTTCTCGTTTCGGCCTTGATCGATGTTGATTCAGCAAGCTTAAGCGCCTTAGCTCTTTCACGGTTTGCAATCTTGAGCTTTTCAACGCTCTCGGTCACCATGTCGATGAGAGCCTGGTTCTTGTCAGATATCTGCGGCTTGACAGCCTCAGCTTCCTCGGGATCCTTCTTATCAGATTTTGCGGTATCCTTTTTCCTGTCAACGATGTCGTCATCGTCATCGTCGTCTATTGTCTCAGGCTCCTCTTCTTCATCTATGTCTCCGAGCTCGTCATCTCCTTCGAGCTCCTCCTCCATCTCCCTCACGATTTCCTTTATGTTCAGCTGCTCGTTCATCACCTTGTCAGGAATGCTCACTATCTCCTTAAAAGTTATGAAAGCATCAAGAAGTATTCTGATTATCTCCTTTTCGCCTGACTCTATCCTTTTGGCGATCTCAACTTCACCGTCCTTTGTAAGAAGAGGAACTGCGCCTATCGTAAGCATGTACATTCTTAGCGGATCTTTCCTTCCCCTTTCGTGCGTACCGCCTTTCTTCAGTATGGAAACAGCCGGCTCTACAGCTGAATCATCGTCATCTACGACATCCATCTTCACATCAACATTGAAATCATCAAGAATGTTGAAAAGCATCTCCATGTCATCCACAGAGAAATCGGCATTTTCAGGAATGAGCCCGTCTATGTCCTGTATAGACACATCACCAGTGGCATTAAGAACATTCTCCGCGACATTCTTCAGAGATTTGTTCGGAGCCTTTCCTTCATTTTCGAACTGCTCTATCTTAGTGCTTATCTTCGCATCCTGTTCGTCATCCTTCTTTTTCCTTCCTGTCTGTGTCTGGCTCCTGAGATCGATCTTTCTGGAAACAACTTCTTTTTTTCTCATGAAGGGGGGCTTTCTCATTCACTACTCCTTATATGGCATTGTCATTATATATCTTCCTAAGAGCAGCCGTATCCTGCAACAGGGCGGCTATCCTTTTTCTAGCTTCATCATTGTTCTCAAGTGCAAGCACTCTTCTTAGCCGGTCGTTCTTTTCTATCATCAAATATGCGTGATTCCTCCTGAAATCCCTATCGATAAGATCGAAGGATTTATCCCTGTATTTTTCTGAAACAGCACCGGTATCATCCAGCTTTTCTATTATGTCTCCGAGATCCTCCTGCTCATTGTATCTTTTCATAATATCATCAAAAACAAGTGCAAACCTTGAATCGTAAAATGCATCGCTAAGACTTTCAAGTGAAGGTATGAACTCATTATACATACATGCCATTACAGCAAGGTCTCTCAGCTTCGAATCAAGTTCTGTGTCGGCATCTTCTGTTTTCACATGCACACCGAGCTCCGCTTTCTGAGCAGCTTTTTCAATATTATTGTGACGCAGAGTACCTGTATTTATCATATTTCCTGATCTTTTCTGTATGTACACCGCATATGTTCTGACCTTTCTGTGCGGAATATTCTTCAGAATGCTCCTTATATCACCTTCGATCTTAAGCTTCTCCTCAAGGTTTTCCGTTCCGTTATATTTTTCAAGCTGTTCATCTATCATCTCCTGAAAAAGAGGTCTCGCCTTTTCAATAAGAGCTCTGACCTTTTCAGCACCGCCTTCTTTGCGAAGAAGCGAGTCCGGATCATCACCTTCATCCTTTATGAACGCCACCCTGAGATCTATGTCGTCCGGTATCTGAAGGGTCGTTATCCTCCTGGCCGCTTTTCTTCCCGCTTCGTCTCCGTCAAGAAACACGACAACAGGTTTTCTGAACTTTGCAAGCGTCCTCAAATGGGAATCGGAGACCGCTGTTCCAAGTGCCGCCACCGCTGTCCTGAACCCGCTGCTGTGCATTGCTATCACATCAAAATACCCTTCACACAGAACCACAAAAGGAAAGTCCTTCAATCCCTCCCTTACGAAATCTATGCCGAAAAGATGTTCCTTCTTGTTAAAAACCACCGTATCCGGAGAGTTTATGTACTTCGGTCCATCACCGCTGAGAAGCCTCCCTCCGAACCCGATGACATTCTTGTTGTATATTATCGGGATCATTATCCTGTTATAGAAAAAACTTACAGGCCTTGAGTTATGATCAAGTCTTATCAGCCCGGCTCTCATAAGCGCATTAATGCTCGCTCCCGCTGCCGACATGTCAGAAATGAACTTTTCGCTTGAACCGGCTGACCCGATAGCAAACCTCTTAACCATTTCGTCCTTGACATTTCTATCCGACAGATATTTTTTTGAAACTTCGTCGGAAACCAGGTTCCTTATGAAAAGTTTTGCGGCGGACCTGTTCACATCAAACACCTCCGCCCTTTCAGCTTCAAGCTCTCCGTTTATTTCAGGCACTTCATTGATAAGCTCTGGCACCTTGAAATCCTCTGCAAGCTTTTTCAGCGCCTCTCCGAATGTAAGACCCTCTTTCTGAATCAGAAAGGTTATTGCATTTCCGGAAGCCTGACAACCGAAACAGTAAAAGAAATTTTCGACCGTGTTAACATGGAAAGACGGCGTCTTCTCCTTGTGGAAAGGGCATAATCCCTTGAATCCTTTTGAGGTCGGCTCAAGTTTTACATAGTTCGAGATCACTTTGTCAAGAGGAATTCGCTCGGATACGAGCCTGTTGACTTCAGAAAATGCCAACCCGGAACCTCAAAAAATTTCCTCGCAATGATACATAAACTTATTTATAAATCAAATATAATAAGGGATTCATGGAAACTTGCCTTTTCACTTCACGCAAATATGATTCCCACCGTTGGCGTAAGCTGAAATGAGGCAGTTCATGAAATACAGCGATATGAAAAAGAAACTTAAGGACTGGGCTGTAAAACTTGTGACCCAGAACTCGACTCCTCACGAAATAGCATTCGGTCTTGCTGCCGGAGTATTTGTGGGAGCTCTTCCGATAATGGGTATCCAGATGATCGTCGTCCTGTTCCTTCTGATCCCCTTCAAAAATGTAAATCGCTTTGCGGCCGCATCAGGAGTATGGTACACGAACCCTATTACTTTTATTCCCATTTACGCTTTCACCTACTGGATCGGAACACTTTTCTATCATTCAGGAGAGGTTCTCGATTACGCTTCGTTCTCTGCGGCTTTTCAGGGTAGAGATACTCTCACCGGGTTCTTCAATCTGCTGAAAGAAGAACAGGGATTTTTCCTTGATCTTTTCATCTGCACATGGATCGGAGGGTTCATTCTCGGCATAGTACTTGCCATACCGGTCTACTATGTCACAAAAGCGGCTGTGGAGAAGTACCGCAACCGGGGAAATATCTCCGGAAATATCACCAAATGACTTCCGATGTCTGCCTAAGTATCTGAAAACATTACCATTGATTCAAAATTCAAACAATCCGTTCCACCACACCCAACACATTGTTTTCACTTGGTTTTTAAACTCACCATTGCGTCATACCCTGTACAGGCTTGAGAAAAATTAAAAAAAATCTTATTTTTTGCTTAAAAAGATTTGACAATTGCATTGCGTATCATACAATGAACTGTCCCTTTTATGAACTTTTAGAACGGAGAATGAGGATGGCAAAGAAAACGAAACTCGTTGCAACAACAAAGAATGATTTTGTAAAGGCAATCAAGGACAATGCAGGTGTTGCTCTTACAAACGACCAGGCAAAAGAGATCTACAATGTGTTCACATCAATTCTTAAGGACACTATCACCGCTGAGAAGAAGATCAACCTCAACGGCGTTGGAACTTTCAAAGTGAACA
>JAKLDO010000107.1 GCA_022703485.1 bacterium | reverse complement strand
AATAGATAAAGAAAAAGTTTATTGCTCGAAACCAATAGAAGGGCAGACAAGTTACGGACATAATTTTACATCGTTTGAAGGGAAATATCTGTTCTGGCAGCCCGCATATAAAGCGGGGTATATTTTGAGAGACATGGACTGCTACTGCAAAGAAGAAGGTGTTTGCCCGTTTGAGGAGTAATGAATAAAATATCATCTATAATACTTCTTTTTTTTCTGTTCTGGTTATGCACTTCGTGTAATTCCAATAATCCTGGCAATGATAAGGATGTGTCAGCTGATGAAGATGTTTTTAATGATTCTGACAACTCTGAAACCGATGATAATTTTCCTGACGATTTATCCGACGAAGCCTTGGCGGAGTCGGATGAGATTCCTGATGACGACACGGATGAAGACATATTTATAAAGCCGTGCCTTCCAGTTCCTGAAACAGGAGACGAGCTTTGTTTTTATCCTCGAAAGAGTGATGTTCAGTGTTCTCTGCCTGACGAATACGGAGTTGCACACATACTTTCGAGAAATTCCAAGGGAAACTACAATTCCAAGTCAGTGGGGGTTAATGACAGTCATTATTTTTTTATGCAGTCAATTCCAGAATATACTCTTACTGTTTATAGCTGTTCAAGAGACGAAGGCAAAGTAAACAAAATTCTTACAAACAAACCGGATATGTCATCTGACGGATACTTTCTTTCTTTTGATATAGGGGAAGAATATTTGGTGTTTTCCTACAGTACGATAAAAATGAGTGGAGACAGAAATCAAAGCTGCTATCTCGGGAAAATGGAAGGAGACTGGGAGCTGAAAAGAATTGCGGGATTTGATAAAGACTGTCACGAACCGCAGGTTGTGTGGCCGTATGTCGTTTACAGGGAGGAGTGGCCCGGCTGGCTTCATGTTTATGACATCAGAACAGGTGAAGACCGCAAACTGGATGGATATAAGGTTGACAGCTTCCACCATGACGGAAAGAAGGCATATATAAATGCAGTTATAGGCAATGATGATGAAGCATTAAACAGTGTTCTTTCCAGAGGACCTTTCTATCTCAGCATATTTGAAGTTGATCTTGAAGCATTTGAAGTGACCCCTGTGGAAGTGTTTTTACAAAAACCTGCGAGTAAGCCCTTTGTTTACGGTTCATATCTGATATATGGAACCCGTCGGGAATGGACACTGTATTCAAGTGACTACTGGTCAAGAAACGGCATGGCAATAGTGCTCTACGACCTGTTTAACCGCACAGAAACCATCCTTACCGACACCATGACCGGAAACAACGGGAGAGCATTCATCAATTACCCTTATGCTGGCTGGGTTGACGGAAGTGAATACGACGGATCTGAAGGGGGATGGCAGAAAGTCATCAACCTTGAGACAGATGAGGAATGGGTTCTTGAGCACAACAAAAGCATGGCAGACCCCGTTGTGATGAAAAACTACAGTGTCATATATTTTGCGATAGTGGGAGGAACGACAGTTGATGATTATGAAGGTGTCTGTGTAACGGAGTTTCACGACCCCGGAAAAGTTGAGCCGAATGAAACATGTCATGACTCAAATCCCTGCACAGATGACATATATTCAGTGACATTGCAGAAATGCACTAACATCCCGAACAGATCCAATTGCGATGACGGAGATGCTGACACCCCCGTTGATGTCTGTACGGAAGGGAAGTGCAAAGGATATCAGACAGTTGCAGATACATCCGAAATGATGGAAATTCCTGCGGGAAAATACTATGTCGGAAGCTATTCACCCCCTGCCGACCTCATTGATCCCGATGAAAGACCGTGGGAGAGCTGGATAGCCTACTATGAAAATTATCTTCCGCTCTATTACATTGATAAATATGAAGTGACCCAGAAGGATTACAGTGAATGTGTTGAAGCGGGAATATGTTCTGAGCCCGTCAAGAAAAGATCCGGCTGGAGATCAGACTATTGGGGTAACTCCGAATATGACAATTATCCTGTTTTATATGTGAACTATTATGAAGCGGAAAAATACTGCAAATGGCGGGGCAAACGGCTCCCCACAGAATTTGAATGGGTTAAAGCCGCAAACGGCGGAGAAAAGAGATGGTATCCATGGGGAGATGTTGATCCTGACAGCACTAACAGGTTCGGCAACATATTCTATTCACTGAATGAAACAAAAAGCTATGACACAGCCGAAGTCGGAACATATCCGTTAGACATCTCCCCGTTCGGAGTTATGGATTTAAACGGCAATGTTTCAGAATGGACTTCAAGCAACTGGACAATGAACCTTGGAACAGATGCGACATACGGCGACAAACTCAAAGTAGTCAAAGGGGGCAGATGGGAGGAAACTTCAAATTACAGCGGCTGGATAGCCCAGCGAATGGCCGCCACCCCGTGGACAAGTTCCAACAGTGTGGGGTTTAGATGTGTGAAGGAATTGAAATAATGACAATAGTTCATTATTAGAATTATTTTCCTGATCTTATTTTTTCCACAAGCGCTTTTCTGGCATTGATATCAGTACCGAAGAAATATGAGCCCATTACTGCGACATCGGCTCCGGCGCTGACGACTTTTGAGATCGTTTCACTGTTGACACCGCCGTCTACCGAGATCTCGAACTTGAAACCGTACTGCTCTCTTATTTCACAGACCTTGCGGATCTTGTCGGTGCGCTTTCGATTTAGCTCTGACCTCCGAATCCGGGATTTACGCTCATTACAAGGAACAGGTCGCACAGGTCGCCCACATATTTCAGGAATCCGGTTGATGTATGGGGATTAACCGAGATCCCTGCTTTCACACCCAGTTTTTTGATATATTCCAGCGATCTGTGAAGATGTTTTTCAGTTTCGGCATGCACTGTTATCATATCGCATCCTGCATCAACGAACATTGGTGCGAAGAACACAGGGTCTTTTATCATCAGATGCGCATCAAAAGGAAGTTTCGTGAGGTGTCTTATCTGTTTCACTATCATGGGCCCGAAGGTTATGTTAGGAACGAAATTTCCGTCCATTATGTCGAGATGGACATAGTCGGCCCCGCTTTTTTCTATCGAGATTATCTCGCTTTCGAGCTTAAGGAAGTCAGCGGAAAGGATCGATGGAGCGATCTTGATCATTTTATTCTCCTCATTTTGCAGATGAAAAACGCATCTCTGTTGTCTTCAAGACTGCTTACAGTGTAATAGGCTTTCTCTATCCTGAATTCCGGATGTCTGAGAATGAAGTTCTGCACCTGTTCAGTAGTCTCCTCCCTTGTGAAAGTGCATACTGAAAAAAGTAGAACCCCTTCTTTATTGACATAGCCGGATGCGCTGTCGAGTATCTTTTCAGCCATCAGCGCCATCTTGACAGGATCGGTATCTTTTTTTATCCATTTAACTTCAGGATGTCTTCTTATCGTTCCAAGGGCACTGCAAGGCGCGTCAACCAGAACCTTGTCAAAAACACCGTTCCACTCAGGGTTGACAACTGTGGAGTCGTGCAGTTTGACCTCGATGTTCTTCTTTTTATATTTTATTGCGGTCTCGGCAAGCACATTCAGCCTGTGCCTGTTGACATCGGCGGATGTGACAAGTCCCGTCTCTCCTGTCAGAAAAGATGCAAAAAGGGTCTTTCCCCCCGGAGCGGCGCAGATATCAAGTATGCGGTCGCCTTTGCGGATGCCCATTTCATAGACTGCGAGCTGAGATGATTCATCCTGTATGTAGACACCTTCAAAGTTCTTCACCATGTCAAAGTTGACAGCTTTGCTTGTGTATATGCCGTATTTACAGTCTTTGGCAGGAACAGCCTCCGCCCCCTGAGCCTTCAGTTTTTCAATAAGCTCTTCACGGTGCCTGTCATCACCTTCGATCCGCAGGGTTATGCCAAGAGGTCTGTTGAGTATTTTCAGGTATGTCTCGACAGGCTCACCGGGAAGCACTTCTGATATTCTTTTATAGAGCCATTCCGGATATGAATAATATGTCTGGAGAAACTTGTCCCTGTTATTGCCGAGTATTTTCAGCATGTTGTCGCTGTCAGTTCCATTCCTCAGGATCTCTCTAAGTATGAAATTGACGAATCCGGCGGCTTTTTCACCAGAATTCTGCTTAACAAGCTCAGTGGATTCATTTACGATGGAATGAGGTTCCCTGTTAGACATGAAAATTATCTGGTAAAGCGATATCCTTATCATTGAAAGAAGGTCGGGATCTATCCTTTTGAAAGGTTTATTGAATGCCCTCGATATCCAGAAATCTATGTGCATGAGATTTCTTATCGTGCCGTAGACAAGCTCGGTTATGAGCCGTCTCTGACCGTACTCAAACGCTGAAAGGGTGTCATTCAGAAGTTCGTTGACAAATATCGACTGATCGAGAACTTTTCTTGTGAGGGCCGCTGATGCGAGCTTAGGGTCTCTTGTCCTGCTGTAGCTCATCCGAGCTTTTCTCCGGTCAAAGGTTTATACCCGTTGATGAATTCATTCGCTTTCATCGATCTTTTTCCTGCCGGTTTAAGCTGAAGCACTCTGATGGCGCCTTTGCCGCAGCCGACAGTGAAATGGTCCCTGCCGACAGCAGTGATGGTCCCCGGAGTTTCAGGTCCGTTCGTTTCAGGAAAGCTCTTTTCAATGAGCACGGGGCTGTTCCTGAAAACTGTTCTTGTGCCGGGTTCTTCGTTAAATGCTCTGATCTTATTATGGACGGATATTGCGTCAGCGTTGAAATCTATGACAGTATCCTCCTTTTTTATCAGTTTCGTAAGTGAAAAAGCTCCCTGCTGAGGAATTCTTTTCACATTTCCGGATATTATATCATTCCAGTTCCTTTCAAGCAGTCCGAGGGACAGTTTCGTGAGTTTTCTGAACAGTTCCGTGGCATTATCGTCAGGATCTATAGTGCATTCATCCGAATAAAGTATGTCTCCGGTGTCAAGCCCTTGATCCATGACCATTATCGTCGTGCCAGTGACGGAGTCTCCGTTCAGAAGAGCTGTGTTCACGGGTGTCGCGCCCCGGTATTGCGGAAGCAGGGAGAAATGGACATTGAGAGGATATAGCTTCGGTATCGCGAGAAGTTCAGGCGGAAGTATCTGCCCGAAAGCGACGACAAGTATAATATCAGGTTGAAAATATCTAATGATATTAATTGATTCCTGCGATCTGGCTGATGTCGTATGAACTGTAATGCCAAGTTCAAGAGCCCTTTTTTTCACCGGGGTCGGTTCGAGTGCTTTTCCCCTTTTCCTGATCTTGTCTTTCTGCGTAAATACGATCATTTCAGAGCTTTTCGAATATGCGAAGTCGAGAAAAGGTACTGATACCTCAGGACTTCCCATAAAGAGCATTTTCAACTTTATCTCCGTCCTCTTCAATATCTTCAAGGAATTTCTTAACTTTTTTAACGGCGATACCTCTTTTCAGCGTACTGATCCTGTCTATGAAAAGTATTCCGTCAATGTGGTCTATCTCGTGCTGGAAGGCTATCGCTGTGAGCCCTTCCGCCTCGATGATCCGTTCTTTTCCATCAATGCCTGTGAATCTGACTTTGATATGGGATGCTCTTTCGACCGGAGCTCTGTATCCCGGAACGCTCAGACACCCTTCAGATATTGATGAAACTCCGCTTTTATCGAGTATTTCGGGGTTTATTATGGTGACCGGTCTGAACTCGGGTTCGGCTGGTTTTTCTCCTGCCGATTCGGCTTTTTCGAAATCAAGATATCCGAAATCTATTACGATGACCCGTAGTGAAACACCTACCTGAGGCGCGGCGATACCGAGCCCGCCGGCTGTCTGCATGGTCTCAGCCATATCTGACGCAAGTTTTTTTATACTATCGTCAATGGCGGCCACGGGTCTGGCTTTTTTTTTCAGCACTGCGTCACCGGCAGTCTTTATTTTCAGCAGGGTCATAAGCATACTCCGGCAAAAAGAACTATAGAAGAATTATAGAGAAAAGTTGGTAACTTCCAAGAAAATAATATATTGAATAGAAGAAATATATTGAAAAAATAATGGATTTAACTAAAATGCAAGCGGTTTAAATGCTTAGATCCTTCAATGAGGTGTTCAATGAGAAAAATACTGCCGGCGATATATGTTATTATCTTACTGACAGTTGTTTTTATAGCTTGCAATGATGAACCTGTTGATGATGACCCCAAGACACCGTGCAATACGAATCTTGAATGTGCAAGGAATCAGTACTGCGACCTCGAGAATCCTGACACGACCGGCGGAGTTCTGACATATTACTGCGCAAACAGACCTCTGTGCCAGAAAGAGTCTGACTGTCCGATAAACTGGGTTTGCAATATAAACGAAGGTTTCTGCATCACAAAGGCTGAAGCTGAAAATCTTCTTTGCGACTCAAATGAAGACTGTACGAAGGACCCGAACAAGACAAAATGCCGTCTTGACATTCACCAGTGTGTCGAGTGTCTTAACAATATTGACTGTACCGCAATGGAGCCTTACTGCAACACGGCGACAAATGAATGTTCAGTAGATGCAGGCGATACCGGTGACACGGCAGATACAGGTGATACGGCTGACACAGGTGACACGGCGGATACAGGTGATACGGCTGATACAGGTGATACAGCTGACACAGGCGACACGGCAGATACAGGTGATACGGCAGATACCGGAGACACTTCCGATACCGGTGACACCGCTGATACCGGAGATACGGCTGATACCGGTGATACAGGGGATACCGGCGTTCCGATGATCTCTGAAGATTTTGAGGATGGCGGAACGAACTGGTCAAAGGACGGCGTCTGGGAGATCGGTGCTCCGACAAACGGTCCTGCGGCGGCAGTGAGCGGAACGAATGCCGCTGCGACAAGCCTTTCAGGAAATTATACAGATAACAGCAATTCACTGCTGGTGCTTAATACTCCTGTGACAATACCGACTTCAGGAACCCCGAAGATAGAGTTCATGGCATGGGTGAATGTCGAAGGTAACGGTTACAGTCCATTCGACTATATGGAAGTGCTTGTAAAAAGAGAGACCGATGCAGGCTGGCCGGTGCTTACGGGCATAGTTCTTTCTGCGGCTACCCCTTCGCCTCTTGATGCGCTTGACAACACAAAGACAAAAGTGACTAAAAAGCTCGGGACCGCATATTACAAATTTACCGGCGACCTTTCTCCGTACAAGGGGAAGACTGTTAACATAGGGTTCCGTTTCACAAGTGATGCAAGCGACAATCTCGAAGGCATCTATCTTGACGATGTGACTGTAAAATAATGGAAATAAAAGTACTTCAGGTCGCTCCGATCGGCACAAACTGTTATATCGTGTCTGATAACGGCGAAGCGTTGATAATAGATCCGGGCGGAGATGCCGCTGACATAATAGATCAGGCGGAAGGTCTCAATGTCAGGTACATACTGCTGACGCACACTCATTATGACCATATCGGCGCTTTGAGCGATGTCGCGAAAGCCTTTCCTGACGCCAAGGTTGCAGTCCATTCAACTGAAAAGGACCATCTTTACAGGCCTGACAGGAACTTTTCTGTCGGTTTCGGGCTTGATTTCGTATATTCAGGCAGTGTTCAGATAGAACTTGCCGACGGAACTGAACTTCCGTTTGCCGGATCGGTGATAAAGGTCATTCATACTCCGGGACATACCGAAGGATGTGTCTGTTTCAGTTTCGGTGATGTCCTTTTTTCAGGTGACACCCTTTTCAGATCAAGTGTCGGCCGAACTGATCTTCCGGGCGGCGATGCTGTAGCCCTGATAAAGAACATCAGAGAGAAGCTTTATACTCTTCCCGGCAGGACCGTTGTCTATCCCGGACACGAAGGCTCCACGACAATAGCATGGGAAAGAACGAGAAATCCCTATGTCAAGCTCTGACGGAAAAATAGAGATATTCGGTCTTACAAGGAATGAACTTGAAAATTCTGTTTCAGGTCTGGGTTTCCCTAAATTCCGCGCCCGCCAGATAATTAAATGGATATATCACAGAGATGTGTACTCTTTCAGTGAGATGAGCGATCTTTCAAAAGATGACAGGGCGGTTCTTCCCTCTCTGTTCTCCATCACTCCTCTCGCCGCTCCCGAAATACACATGTCAGGTGACGGCACAAGGAAGCTAACATTCACTCTGGATGACGGTTCGGTCATAGAATCTGTCATAATTCCTGAGGAGAAAAGGAACACTCTGTGCATTTCGACGCAGGCGGGATGTCCTCTGAAATGCGCTTTCTGCAGGACCGGAACGCTCGGATTCTGCCGCAATCTCACTGTAAGGGAGATCACAGGTCAGGTCATTGAGGCCAGACGGATACTTGAAAGCGAGGGTGACCGTCTCAGCAATGTCGTTTACATGGGTATGGGAGAACCTCTTCTTAATTTTGAGAACACGGTGAACTCCATAATCATTCTCATGGATGATATGATGCTGAACTTTTCCAACCGTCGCATTACGGTCTCCACTGCCGGTATCGCTGATAAAATAGTTCCTCTCGGTGAAAGGTCGTCGGTCAATCTT
>JAKLDO010000106.1 GCA_022703485.1 bacterium | reverse complement strand
ACCAAAGAGGTTGTTTTTATTAAAGTTTTTTCTTAACTTTCTGTTCTTTTTATTTTGAAATCGAACGGGTTAGGTCTGTTATTCTTCTTTGATTTTCATATCGGAGTATTTGTTGTCAGTTATTATAAAAATTCATTCTTTTCAAAGACTGGTGCTTAATAACTTTCCGGATTTGTTACAGCTTTCTTTTCTTGCCAGTCGTCAGATGGATCGGGTGCTTTTCTACAGTTCGGGACTTGATCCTGAGCACGGAAGGTTTTCTGTTCTGTCACTGGATCCGTTATTTGAACTGGATAGTTCAATAGAGTTTGACGATATGCTTAATGTGTTGTTTTCATTGAGAGAGTTCAAAGATATTGCTGACATTCCGATACCTCTTTTTTCAGGCTGGATGAATTATGAAAGTGTTCGATTTTTTGAAAAAATAGAGCCGGCAAAAAAGAATACGATCGAAGTTCCCGATTTCCAATTTGTCTTTTCCGACAGTTTTCTGGTTGTTGATACTTTTGAGAAAAAAGCTGAACTGATACTTCTTGAAACTGATGTGTCAAAAAACACAAGTGATGAAAGAAAAGATAAGTATTTAGAGGAACTTGCAATGCCTGTTCCGAAACACGAATACGAATTATCAGGTATCAGGGCTAAGGCGCTTATCTCAAAAAAGCAGTATTATGATTCGGTTGAGGAGATCAGAAGACTGATCGGCGAGGGTTCTGTCTATCAGGTCAATTTCACATATCCCTTAAAAGTTGAAACAGACATTCCATCCTGGTTTCTGTTTTATAGATATCTGACTCAGAACCATGCTGACTATGCCGCATTCATAAATAGTGAAGCCTGTGAAGTGCTTTCGATCTCGCCTGAGTGTTTCTACCGTGTGAAGAACGGAACTGAAGTGAGCAGTTTTCCGATAAAAGGGACGATCAGAAAAGGGGAAGATGATAAAGAAAATAATGAGTTGAAACTGGAATTGCAAAGCAGTGAAAAGGACCGTGCCGAACTTGCGATGATCGTCGATCTTGTTAGAAATGACATAGGAAAACTTGCAGTTCCCGGTTCTGTAAAAGTTGATCTTCATGCCGGACTTATGGAATTTCCGACCCTTTTCCATCTGGTTTCAAAAATAAGCGGTAAAATTGAAAAACATGATCAGATCAAGCTTTTCAAATCGCTTTTTCCGGGCGGATCTATCACCGGAGCGCCGAAGATAGCCGCGATGCAGATGATCTCTCGGCTTGAAAAATACAAAAGAGGAATTTACACCGGAGCTGTGGGCTTCACCGGACTTGACGGAAATGCTGTTTTCAATATTCCGATCCGTACAGTCCAGAGAAAAGGGGGGACGCTCATTTACTCAACAGGCGGCGGCATAACATGGAACAGCGATCCTGAGAAGGAATTTGTTGAGACACTGATAAAAGCGAAAGCGTTTTTGAACATTTTTGAAGATCCGGAGATAATTTTTGAGTAATTCGGTATTTACAACGGTGAGAATTGCAGGTTTCAAGGCTGTGTGGATCGAGGACCATCTCATCCGGCTTCAAAAGGGGGCGGAAAAACTCGGGATCGTGTTTGATGAAAATTTGTGGCTCAATGCTGTCATTTCTGAACTTGCAAATAACACTCTGAATAATGCGAGAATGAGGATGATACTGGATGGAACAGTAATTCCGAAGATCAGTTTTGAGCCGTTCAGTGATCCAGAAAAGAAAATGCATGTCAGACTAAGGGATGTCGAGCCGCAGGGAGACCTGAAACGCTGGCCGTTTGTGAAGCACACGGAAAAAACTGACGAAGAAGTGATACTGATAGATAGGAACACAGGCAGTGTCCTTGAAGGGAGCTATAACAATGTTTTTGTGAGAACGGATGACGGGTTTTTCACTCCGCCCGGTGACGGAAAGATAGTCTCAGGAATTTGCAGAAAGCATTTTATCCGCTATCTTAAATTAAAAGGAATAGTCGTACGCGAGGAATATTTCGATGCTGGGTTCCTTAAAAAAGGTGATATTTTTCTTACCAATGCTCTTCGCGGAGTGATCAGGGGGGGATTTGATGTATAACAGGGGAAACGGTCGAAATGTGATGTTGCAGGCTTTTCACTGGAATCTGGTGAAGACGAAAGGGACTGGCACGGTTGATGGGCGGAAGGAGTCGTGGTATCAGATACTTGCCGGCATGGTCGATGAGATCGCCGATGCAGGGTTCACGATAGTTTACATGCCGCCTCCGTGGATCGATGATTCGCACTGGGAGTCAAACGGGAAGCACGGCGGAGGGGAAGGCTATTTCTGGCGGGATTTCGACCTTGATTCAAGGTACGGCACAAAAAAGCAGCTGATAGAGCTGATATCGAAACTGCATGAAAAGAACATAAAAGTAATTATCGATCTTGTGACGAACCACAGGGACGGCGCAAGGATGCAGAAAGATATCTGGCCTTACCCCGGCAACAGCTGGGCGATGGGGATCAGGGACACCGGCGGAACTTTCATGGACGGCAAATATGATCTCAACATTGAAGATCCGGCTGTTCACGAAAGGTTCGGAGCCGCTTTGACCGAATTGATGGACGAATGCGGTGTTGACGGCTGGCGGTGGGATTATGTCTGGGGCTATGAAGTGAACGATGTCGTGGCGCTGATAAAAGACACTGCAAAGACCGAATATTTCTCAGTCGGCGAGTACTGGCAGGATTCACCGAATATGAAAAACGATCCGATGGTGGAGCGCTACGGTGCGGATGAGGGTGCGAGGATCCTTGGCTGGGCGAGGGAAAGCTGCGGCTGTGCATTTGACATAATTCTGAAAAGGGCGATAAACAGTGCAGACCCCGCCAATCTGAAAAAAGGGCTTAATTTACGGGCTGATGCCGAGGAAAGAAGTTCTGTCGTAACTTTTGTCGATAATCACGATATGGGTGGCTCTCCTGCTTGCCCGGCGAATGACTGGGGTCAGAGGTGCTGGCCGTGTCCGCCTCATTTCAAGTCAAAGGCCTATGCTTTCATTCTCACGATGCCGGGAACGCCGTGCATCTACTGGCCGGATCACTTCGACTGGGGACTCGGGGAGGAGATAAAAAAACTCATCGGCATAAGGAAAAAAGCCGGCATAGTCTCATCATCGGGCTGGATCGACCTCACAGCAAAACACACCGGATTTGCCGGAATTGTGCTCAACAGTGAAGGAAAAGAAGCACTCGCAGTCTCCGTCGGCTCCGATTACACAGGCCCCGGCAACGGATGGGAAAAAGCCGCAGAAAAATCAGGCGAATACACCGTGTGGATAAAGTCTTAAAACCGGCATAAAAACAAATGCCGATTCATCCTTTATTTTTTCGGTCTTTGTGATAGTATCTTGCCGTAATTTGTTTCTGGAGGAAAAAATGCTTCCCGTTGTCGGACACCAGCAGACTTCGCTTATTGATTTTCCGGGCAGGATCGCCACTGTGTTCTTTTTTGCCGGCTGCGACCTCAGATGCCCTTACTGCCATAACGCTTCGCTCCTTGAAGTGAAAAAAGAGGATATCATTCCAAGGGAAAAGATACTCGCAGAGATCGAGAAACGGTCCAAGTTCATTGACGGAGTCTCGTTCTCAGGCGGTGAAACGACCCTTTATGAAGAGCTCATCGGACTTATGAAAGAGATCAGGGAAAGGTTCGGTCTCGATATAAAGATCGACTCAAACGGGCTCCGCCCCGAGTTCATCGAAAAGACGGTACCTTATCTTTCACACATCGCCATAGACATCAAGACATCGCCCGACATGTATTCAAAACTCGGCGCTAAACTCGATAAAGAAGAGGTGAGAACAAGGCTTCTTGCCACAAAAGAGATACTTGAAAAAGCTCAGGGGCTCAGAGTCGAATATAGAACGACAATGTATCCGCCGCTTGTGGAAAGCTATGAAAGGATCTACAAAATGATGGAGTTCATACCCGAGAACGCGGAATACTATCTTCAGAGATTCGTGAATACGAGCGTGCTTTCGCCGGAAGCTAAAAATGTGACATCATACACGATCGAACAGCTTGAAAGGATGGCGCTTGAGATCAGAAGAAATACCAGAAGGGACAAAATATTCGCAAGAACTTATGCATAGGTGAAAATGTTACTTACCGGAGCACATGTTTCAGCATCTGGCGGGGTCGAACACGCCCCTTTGAACGCTGTTGCAATAGGTGCGAACGCCTTTGCTCTTTTCACGAAGAACCAGAAACAGTGGCACAGTGCTCCGCTTTCCGCTCAAAGCATAGAAGCTTTCAGAAATAACTGTCAGAAACACGGTTTTGCGGCAGATTCGATACTTCCGCATGATTCATACCTCATAAATCTGGGACATCCGGAAACGGAAGCGCTTGAAAGATCGAGATCGGCTTTCATTGATGAAATGAAAAGATGTGAGATCCTCGGGCTTAACAGGCTCAATTTCCACCCCGGAAGTCACCTCGGCGGGATCTCAGAAACAGAGTGTCTTGCAAGGATCGCTGAATCGATCAACATCGCGCTCGACAGGACAAAAGGGGTCACTGCTGTCATTGAAAATACAGCAGGACAGGGAACGAATGTCGGATATAAGTTCGAGCATCTTGCACAGATCATTGACAAAGTCGAAGACAGATCGAGAGTCGGTATCTGCATCGACACCTGCCACGCTTTCACTTCAGGATACGATATAAAGACAGAGAAAGCCTGCATGAAGACTTTCAGCGAACTCGATAGAACTGTAGGCTTGAAATATCTGTCAGGTATGCATCTCAACGATTCAAAGAAACCTCACATGAGCCGCGTGGACAGACATGAACAGCTCGGCGAGGGTTTCATCGATACCGTTTGCTTCAGATGGATAATGAACCAGAAATTCGCTCACGGTATTCCCCTTATTCTTGAAACTCCCGATCCTGACAGATGGGCAGGCGAGATAGCGCTTCTTCGCAGTTTTATTCAGGAGTGACATGATAAAGTACATACTTGGTATAGAAAGCAGCTGTGACGATACATCGGTAGCGGTGGTATCATCAAAAATGGAGGTCTTGAGCCAGAGGACAGTCTCCCAGACAAGCGTCCACAAGCTTTTCGGCGGAGTGATCCCTGAAATAGCGGCAAGAAACCACATCGCATGGATAATACCGGCAATTGAATCGGCACTGGTCGATAGCGGAAAGAATAAAGATGACATTTCAGCGATAGCGGTCACAAATTTTCCGGGACTCATCGGCAGTCTGCTTGTCGGAGTATGCGCCGCAAAAGGACTTTCGATAGGCTGGAACAAGCCTCTCATTGCCGTGAATCACCTTGATGCCCACATTTCAAGCGCATTTCTTCTGAAAGACAGAAAACCCGGACTGCCTTATCTGGCGCTTGTCGTTTCAGGCGGGCACACCTCGTTAATCGAAGTAAATGAAAATGGAAAGATCGTACTGGGTGAAACAATGGACGATGCGGCCGGTGAGGCTTATGACAAGGTCTCCAAAATGGCAGGACTCGGATATCCCGGAGGCCCTGTCATAGATAAACTAGCTTCAACAGGCGACAAGTCCAGATATAAACTTCCGTATCTCCTTAAGAACAATAATAAATATGCTGATGAGATAGTTTTCTCGTTCAGCGGCATAAAATCGGCCGTTAAAAGGGTGCTTGATGAAGGAAATGCCGACATGCCGTCGCTTATGGCCTCATTTCAGGACAGGATCGTCGAGCTCATCGAAAGGAAAATGAGACTGGCCATGAGCATGAAGGATTATAAAGCGATCGTTGTGTCAGGCGGGGTGAGCGCAAATTCAGCGGTAAGAGCTATGTCGCAAAAGCTTTCCGGCGAAAAAAAGATCGAACTGTTCATTCCTGAGTTGAAATACTGTCAGGATAACGGTGCAATGGTCGCGGCGGCGGCTTTTGACGATCTTGAAAAAGGGAAATTCACGCCTGTCGATTTCGATGTTTCACCTACCGTGAGGACAAAAAGATGAGCCTCCGGGAGATAAAGGAATATCTTGCAAAGTCAGGAGAGCACGCTAAAAAGAACTTTTCACAGAACTTTCTTTTCAATGACGACACTCTTCACAGAATAGTCAATCTCGTCCCTGAAAATAAGGGTTTTTATGTCGAAATAGGCGGCGGTCTCGGGTCGCTCACTGCGATCGCAGTTGAAAGAAAACTTTTTCCCCTCACTGTGGCTGACCTTGATGACGGAATGCTCGGAGTTCTAAGGAAAAGGTTCAGCAGTGTCGCTGAAGTTGTAAGCCTTGACGGAACAAAAATAGATTTTTCAGCATTTTACAAGGACAGAAAAGGTTTCGTTTTCGGAAATCTGCCGTATCAGGTAAGCTCTCCGATACTTATGAATACATGTTTTGAAAGTTCTTATCTCGATGGAGCGATATATCTTCTGCAGAAGGAAGTGGCTGAAAAGTTCGTTGCCCAGCCCGGTTCTAGGGATTTCGGACCTGTAGCCGCTTTGATAAAGCTTGTCGGCAAGGCTGAATACATTTTCACGCTTCCTCCGCAAGAGTTCTATCCTGCTCCGAAAGTTTACAGCTCTGTGCTCAAGATAGAGTTTAATGAACACGCTTTTTCCAGAACTGATCTGGTAAAGTTCGCCGATTTTGTGAGAGTTCTTTTCTCCAACAGAAGAAAAACCTTGTCAAATGTGTTCAAAATAAATAACCTCGATATGAAAATACTTGAAAAATTCAACGGTCTTGCAGGAAAAAGAGCGGAAGAGCTCGATTGGGATACTATCATCCGCATGGCCGGTGAGTTTAAGGGGGTAACATGGGAAAAGTGACTCTGCCGGTCCTGAAAAAGATGAAAGGTCGTGAAAAAATAGCGATGGTCACATGCTATGATGCAAGTTTTGCAAGGCTTGTCGAAAAGTCCGGTGTCGAATCGGTGCTTGTGGGTGACAGTCTGGGCAATGTGATAAAAGGGGAAAGCAATACTCTCGGGGTTAGCATTTCTGAGATGGAGTATCATGTAAAGGCTGTCAGAAAAGGCATTACAAACCCGTTCCTCATCGCTGACATGCCTTTCGGAAGCTATCAGGTCTCTCTTGAAAAAGGGCTCCGCAATGCGATAAAGCTGATGAAAGCCGGTGCTGAAGCTGTCAAAGTGGAAGGGGGAGCGGAAGTTGCAAAACTTATATCAAAGCTCACTTCTTTCGGAATACCTGTAGTGGGACATGCCGGTCTCACTCCTCAATATGTCAATAAATTCGGCGGTTTCGGCAAAAGGGGTAAAACGCCAGAGGAAAGAGAGTTCATTTTTGAATCTGCAAAGATAATTGAAAAAGCGGGTGCCGAGATGATAGTTCTTGAAGGGATCCCGGAAAAGCTCGCTGAAGATATAACTGCCGCTCTTAAAATTCCTACGATCGGAATAGGAGCAGGAAAAGCGACAGACGGGCAGGTGCTTGTTCTTTATGATCTTTTAGGAATGGATTCATCGTTCAACCCTTCATTTCTTAAAAAATATGCCGACCTTGACGATACGGTCACAAAGGCGCTGACCGCATATTTTGCAGATGTCAAAAAATGAAGGAAGGGATCTTTCCGCAATTCAAATTCCGTAGTGAATTCAAGGATATTGAAAAGGACCAGTATTTCCGGATGATAACTTGTGCCGGAAATTATGACGAAGAGCTCAGGACCTTATCTTTGAACAATGAAGCCTCCAATCTGCTGAAATACAGGGTTTTCAAGGATTTTGTACTGCTTTTGCAAAAGAACGGGCTCAAAGACTTCATTCCTTTAAAGGGCATGTGGCTTTTTAACACCCTTTTCAATGAGTTTCAGGGTCTGAGGACCATGATCGACATAGATATCCTTTTTTCGAGGGATGAATTCAGGAAGATACCTGCTTTTTTAAAGAAAAACCCGGGGCTTTATGTGAAAACTCCCGGTTCACCGTTCCTGAGATCGTTTTTTGCCGAAGAGCAGTCTGTTATAGTTGATTCGATACTTGTAGAGATGCATTCTGACATCACACTGATAAAAAACCGCGGTCTGATAAAAGAGATATTCAATGAAAGCAGTGAGTTTGAGAACAGTGACGGATTGAAGTTCAAAGTGCCTTCGATCGAGCACGGTCTGATGCTCATGCTTCTTCATGACTATTCAAGGGAGGACCTTGCGGACCTGACAGTGAAAAGACTGCTTGAATTCTATATCGTTCTTTATAACTGCGACATGAAAAAAGTTCTTGAGACCGCAAACCGCCACGGGCTTTCAAAAATGCTCGACTGTCATCTTTTCATGCTTTATGCAATGATGGAAGAACCGTTCTTTGAAAGGAGCTCGTTCAAAGTCCATGAGATCTTCGGCTGTATCGAAAGACCTGCCGGTTCAAATAAATTCACCGTTTCATCACCCGGAAAACTTTGCAAAATCCTCTACGGCAGGAAATGGTATCTCCTCAAAATGCGAAATCTAGCCGCCTCGGTATTCAAAGTTCTGTTTTTGAAAAACCCCAAATAAATATTCAATTGAAACATCAAATTCTCTTTAGCTAATAATCTAATTTAATTTGTTATTTCCATTTCTGGAAAGTATATTGATCTTGAAAATGGAGGGTTTGTGACATGGATAAAAAACTAATTTATTCACTGAAGTTAAAATTTGATGATCTCTCAAAAAAGATAGA
>JAKLDO010000105.1 GCA_022703485.1 bacterium | reverse complement strand
AATGTGGACGGGGGAAAGGTCTTTCTCGATGTTAACAGAGCTGAGAACGGAATAAAAATAAGATGCGAGGACACGGGAATAGGAATGAGCCCTGAGGACCAGGAGAAACTTTTCAAGGAATTTTCCAGAATCAAGAATAAATTCACGGTCAATGTGCAGGGAAGCGGACTGGGTCTTTCAATTCTTAAAAAAATAATTGCTCTTTACAACGGAGAGGTTATTGTAGAATCGGCTGAAGGAAAAGGAACTGTATTCAGTGTTTTTTTGTCAACCGTTATAGATGGAGTAAACAATGTCTAAAAAAGTATTTCTTGTTGATGACGATCTTGACATCATCGAACAGAACAAACTCGTTCTCGAAGCGAAAGGCTACTCAGTTGTCACAGCAATGAGCGCAAAGGAAGCTGAAGAGACACTTAAAAAAGGTATCAAAGTTGACATCATCATCCTCGATGTAATGATGGAACACAAAACCGCCGGTCTTGAACTTGCAAAGAAGATCAGCACAGACAAGAATCTTCCCAATGTTCCGATTATTCTCCTTACAAGCGACGGTAACAATCCGAACTGGCTTGCTCAGGATAAGTTCACATGGAACAACATCGTGAGAGTTCTTGACAAACCGACGGCTCCCGACAAACTCATCGACATGATCGAAAAGCTCACAAAGAAGTAAGGTCTTTAAGATCTCAATTATTAAAGGCGGTCTGCGGACCGTCTTTTTTTTATTCATTATTTATTAGAACATTTATGCGGGGAAAATAAAAAAACCTCCCGGAGGAGGCTTTAAATATGGTGCAGAAGGGGGGACTCGAACCCCCACACCAGCAATAGGCATAAGATCCTTAGTCTTACGTGTCTACCAATTCCACCACTTCTGCACTTATCGGTGGGAAAAACTCAAATCGAAAAGAACTTATTCAGCTGCAGGAGCCTGTTCCTTCTGTTCAGCAGGAGCCGGTTCCTCTTTTTTCTCAACAGGAGCAGTCTCTGTAGCAGGTTTAGTCTCGACAGCCTCTGCCTCAACAGCATCGATAACCGATGCATCCCTGCTTGAAATGTAAGACATCCAGACAGAGTTGAGCATGAACAGGATCGCGAGAACGGATGTTATCTTGGTAAGAATATTAGCCGCACCTCTTGCACCGAAAATGGAACTGCTGGAACCGCCGAAAATGGCTCCCATTCCCTTTTTACCTTCCTGAAGAAGGATAACGACTACAAGCAGTGCACAGATAACAACCTGAATTACTGCAAAAGTAACGAACATCTGAAACCTCATAAAGTGTCAAAAAATCGACAGCGTGTAATTTATATTTCTTTAAAGGATATTGTCAAACTTTTTCTTAGCAAATATGGAAAAGCACCGAAAATACTGTATAATCCCTTTTGCTGAAAGGCTTATTACGGAGTCGCACATGAAAAAATTCTTTGCAGGCATAGACCTCGGCGGAACTAAAATACTGACAGTTATTACAGATAGCGATAGATCAGTGCTTTCGAAGATCAGGGTGCCGTCTGAATCGCTCAAAGGCGTTGACCATGTCATCGGGAATATGTTCAGATCTGTGACCGAAGGCTGTGAAGCGGCGGGAATAGACCCTCGCGGACTTGGCGGGATCGGTATAGGAGTGCCGGGACCTGTCGACCATAAGACAGGAATGGTCTACGACTGCCCCAACCTCATGAACTGGAAAAACATAGAAGTGGGAAGAATATTCAGGGAGAAATTCCAAACTGATATAGTCGTTGAGAACGACGCAAGGGTCGCCGGCCTTGCCGAGGTCCGCTTCGGTGCGGCAAAAGGTTACAGGCATGTTTTTTATGTCACGGTAAGCACAGGGATCGGAGGCGCGATAATAACTGACGGCAGGATATATCACGGTGCAGACGGTGCGGCCGGAGAGTTCGGGCAGTTCATCCTGCTTGACGGCTCGATAATGGAATCTGTCTATGCAGGTCCGGCCGTTGAAAGGCTTTTCGGAATAAAAACCGAACAGATCCCTTCTCTTATAATAACCGGAGACCCCGGAGCACAGAAAGCTCTCGATCATCTGATACACGGTCTGGGCATATATCTTTCAAACATTACAACTCTCCTGAACCCTGAAATAATAGTCATCGGAGGCGGAGTTTCATGCCTCGGAAGCATTTTCATAGATCCTCTTCAGGAAATGGTTAAAAAGAACGCCTTTTCAATAAGTTCAAAGAACATTAAGGTCGTCAGCGCCGGTCTCGGTACGGATTCCGGGGCAATAGGTGCGGTCGAACTGCTTTTTCAATGAAAGAATATGACACTATCATAATCGGGGCCGGGCCGGCAGGTCTAATGTGCTCGGCATGCATCGATTCCGGAATAAACACAGTCATTCTTGAAAAAATGCCGGATGCCGGCAGGAAACTGAGCATAAGCGGTTCCGGACAGTGCAATCTCACGCACAATGGTGATGTCCAGTCCTTTTTGAAGGCTTATGGACAGAACGGCAGATTCCTTAAAAAAGCACTGTATAATTTTCCGAATTCCGCCGTTTCTGATTTTTTCACAAAAAAAGGGGTTGCGCTCATAGAAAGGGAGGATGGAAAAATATTTCCGGCTTCAATGAGATCTGCCGATGTCATCGAAGCACTTAAAAAAGAAATAGCATTAAAAGGTCACAGGATATTCACGGCATCCCCCGTGCTCTCTGTAAGTCACAGCGAACCTGACGGACCGTTTGAGGTCACCACCCGCGATGAGACCTTTATTTCAAAGACAGTCGTAATATCAACAGGGGGAAGATCATACCCTTCAACCGGTTCAAGCGGTGACGGATACAGATTCGCAGCATCTCTCGGACACAGCATCTCAGAACTCTCCCCCGCCCTCGTTCCGCTTACCGTAAAAAACTGGAAAATGGCTGAACTTTCAGGGATATCTTTCAAGAATGCCGTTATCTCAATGAAAAAAGGGACTTCAAAGATATCAAGGCAGGGAGAGCTTCTCATTACTCACAAAGGGCTTAGCGGACCTCTTGTGCTTGACATTTCACGGTATCTTGAAATGAAAGACTCCGTTACCGTGAACTTTCATGGTGAACTCAATACTGAAAAGGCGATGGAACAGATATCTGATATTTTTTCAGCTTCACCGGGAGCAAAGGCATCCAATACACTTTACAGGATCGGGATACCGCAGAATTTCAGCACCGCCCTGATCGAACTTGCGGAAATTGAACTTTCGACGCTGTGCGGATCGGTATCAAAAAAACAGATAAGGAGTATCTCTGAGCTTCTTTGCATGAACATGATGGAGGTCATGAAAGGACCCTTTGAGGCGGCGATGGCGACCTCAGGCGGAATAGAACTTGATGAGGTCGATCGATCCACGATGGGTTCAAAGATCGTGAAAGGCCTGTATTTCTGCGGTGAAGTCCTTGATATTGATGGAGATACCGGAGGATACAACATACAGGCTGCCTTCTCCACAGCTTACACTGCTGCAGATGACATAAACAGAAAATTCAAAGAAGGTTCAAATTGAACATACTGCTTATCGCACCGCCCGTTTTTGATTTTTATAACACTCCTCACAGAATGGAACCTCTCGGGCTTCTCTACATACAGAAAGCGCTCCGCAACGAAGGACACCGTGCTGAGATCTATGATGCGACCGCATCAGGAAAAGTGAAAAAACAGCAGACACCGCCTGAGCTTGCATATCTTTCTGAATTTTATGAGGAGGACCGTTCCCCTTTTTCGCTGCACAACGGATACAAAAGGTTCGGTGACAGCTTCAATGCGATCTGCGGACATGTTTCACAGAATAATTACGACATTATCGGCATAAGTTCTCTCTTCAGTGCATACCACCCCGATGTCGAAAACCTTACTGCTGAAATAAAAAAAGTGTTCAAAGGGCCTGTCGTGATCGGCGGAACCGCTGTGAATGCGCAGAAAGAGACCATGATGAAAACTACGAACGCTGACTACCTTATCCACGGGAGCGGCACAGTTCCGATGGTTCAGTTCGTCAAGGCTGTTTCAGGGATGATACCTTTTGATAAGGTTGACGGCCTTATCTACAGGGATGGTGAAAAGATCACGATAAACGAAGCCTCGAAAGAACCTGCCTGGTCAGGCGGACTTATTCCCGATAGAGAACACCTGCGTATTTTCAGAAAAAAAAGACTCGCGAAAACAGTCTTTTCATCAGGGTGCAGGAACAGGTGCGCATTCTGCTCCATTCACAGGGACAATGCATTCATGCACAGAAACATCTCCCATATCAGACTTGAACTTGAGCATCTTCTCAGGACCGGCGCCCAGATAGTCGATATCGAAGATGATGACATTTTCTCAGATCCGGATTTTGCAAGAGAACTTCTTGACCTTCTTGAACATTTTCACAAGTCGGGTCTTGAATTCACCGCTTTGAACGGTCTTACGGCAAAGAACATCGTCCCTTTTGCCGGCAGACTGAACGATGCAGGTTTCATAAAACTTGACCTGTCACTTGTGAGCGGATCGAAAACCGTTTCAGATGAACTCGGAAGACCCCACGGAACTTATGAGATAGAACAGATACAAAAAACTGTGAAAGGAAAGATGGATATTGAAGTTTTCATAATTCCCGGACTTCCGGGAACTACATTTCCAAAAACCTTGGAAACCATGGTCTACCTGTACAAAAAAGGGATAAAATGCGGTTTGAGCCCGCTATATCTCGTTCCGGGAGTGCCGATGTTCGAAAAAGCCGGCATTCCTGAGGATTTAAGGCTTTGCAGAGGGTCTGCGCTATATCCATTTTCACCGGAAGAAAGAGCAACTGTTGCATCACTTCTTAAAATTTCACGGTTCCTTAACTACTGCCTCACAGATAAAAACGCTTTGTCTTCCGAAAACCGCATCTATTTTAACAGATCACTGTCCAGGAATCAGTGGTTTAAGAGATCCGGAGAAGACAAGTGGCTGGATTCTTTCAGATTTCATGAAAAATTTCAAAACCCTTTTAAGCTTGACTGAAACACCTCTAAAAAGTAAAATACTGTGTGTTGTTAATTTTATTAAAAGGCTGCTAAATGAAAAAAACCATATTTTCAGCAATGTTTCTAACCTTGAGCGTGCTTGTTTCCTGCAGCTCAGACGATCCGTCAAACGACGGCACCTGCATAACGGCGCTCGATTGTGAACTTGGATTAGTATGTGTAGACGGAAAGTGTGTTGAGGACACAGGAAACACGGGAAACACTTCAGACACAGGTGATACAGTGGATACAGGCGACACAACCGATACAGGAAATACAACAGACACCGGAAATACAACCGATACAGGAGATACAGGAGACACAGGAGACACAGGAGACACAGGAGACACAGGGGACACAGGAGACACAGGAGACACCGCTGATACAGGAAATACCGGAGATGCAGATTCAACAGCCGATCAGGACATCACAAATGACAACGAGACACCCGACGAAGATTCTGCTGACATTGAAACTGATGAAGACGCAGCAACTCCTGTCTGCGGCAATGAAATAATTGAAACCGGCGAAGATTGTGACAAGGGCTTTGCACAGAACGGGAACCCGTTCTGCGATTATGGAGTTACCGAACCCTGCAAAGTATGCAATGAATTTTGCAAAGAAGCTGACGGAACGAACCACTACTGCGGTGACGGAATAGTTCAGCGGGCCGACTGTACAGGATTCGACAACTGTGTAAAGACTTTAGGAATAACTGATGAAGCATGCGATCCTGCTGCTGATCCTAAATGCCTTCCGGACTGCAGTTCACTGATACTTCCCAAAAGAATATATGTCAGATCGACTGCGGCAGGTGCAAATAACGGTACAAGCTGGGCGGATGCATATACCGATCTGCAGATGGCTCTTGACGATGCTGAAAAATCAATAAACGAAGCCTCTACGGCCGATGCCGAGATATGGGTCGCCGGAGGAACATATAAACCTTCTTTTGCCGCTGGAAAATACTCCCTGCGCCTTCGCGGCACAAGCGGATGGTATGGTGCAACCCTCAGAGTCACGATCGGCGGAACGATAGTGCACGACAATCTCACTCTTGCAAGCGGAACTGAATCGGGATGGTATAATTTCACGGTCGGATCAGGTCAGTCTGTAGCCATAGACTATACGGCGACAGGAGACTGGCCGGAACACCTCTGGTTTGAAGTAAGAACCAATTTTGACGGTCTGGGGGCGGCTTATTTTGCAACCATTTCGGGACAGGCGGCACCTCAGTCTTTCGGAAACAGGCACAAACACTTCTCGCTCGTCAACAACACAACTGTCTACGGAGGTTTTGCAGGAACCGAAACATCTCTTTCGGAAAGAAAACTTCCGGGGGATGCAGGATATACATCCGCCAACACTGTAATAATAAGCGGAGACCATACTGGGGCAGACACGCAGAAATCATACAATGTATTCAGGCATAACGGCAACGGCGTGAACAGTACAGCTGTTCTTGACGGCGTAACGATATCCGGGGGAAGAGCGTACCCTGAATGGACCAACTACTGGCTCAGATATGACTATGAAGGGAACCTTACCGGAATATATTCATGCTCCGATTATGTGAGTAACGGATGCTGGCCTGAAAATTCAGTTCATGTGCCCGGACCTCAGTGGATGTATTCAAGAGGCTGTGCCATGGCCAATTATGCCGGAGACAAGAACTACCCGACCCTTAAGAATATCACTGTTGAAAATTGTGCAACACTTAACACCGGCGATGATTCATCTTACAGCGGGCATGTATATTCATGGGACGACTAATCCGGAGAAAAAAATGAAAACTGCTTACTTTTTCACAATTATTACACTCATCATTTTCACTGTTTCCTGCTCTGATGACGAAACTAAATATGAGCAGGGATTTTCAGATACTGACACTGCTGATAATACTGTTGATTTTGATTACACCATTGTCGATACTGCTGCAGAGACTGATGATGAGAATGTAGAAACTGATGATGAGACTGCAGAAACTGATGATGAGACTGCAGAAACTGATGATGAAACTGCAGAAACTGATGATGAGACTGTAGAAACTGATGATGAGACTGTAGAAACTGATGATGAGACCGCAGAAACTGATGATCCTGACCTGTCCGACGAAGACACCGTCACAATTCCTGAAAATGTAATTTTTGTAAAACATGATGCCTCAGGGCTTAACGATGGAACATCATGGGAAAACGCTTACACCGACCTGAGTGTTGCATTACAATATCTAATTGAAAACCACCTTGAAGGAAAAAATATCTGGGTTGCGAAAGGAACATATCATCCGACAGATTGTCCGAACCTTTACGGCAATTGCACCTCATCAAGAGAATATCATTTCACTCTGATGAAAGGAGTTACCTTGTACGGCGGTTTTAACGGCGATGAAAACACTCTGGATCAAAGAGATTTTCTAGCCAATGAGACCGTGCTCAGCGGAGATCTCAATAATGATGACACCACTTCCGGCAATTCAGAGAACTCTTATCATGTGTTCTACCATGACGGATGGGAGATAAAAGATAACTCAGCTGTTCTTGACGGTTTCACGATATCAGGCGGTAATGCCAACGGCGATTCATGGCCGAATCAGGAAGGAGGCGGAATAAGGAACAACGAAAATTCCGATTTCGGTTACGGACACTCCTCCCCTACGATCAGGAACTGCATTTTCAAGGATAATTACGCAAGTCTTGCAGGCGGAGCGATGTACAATCACGAAGGTGCAAGTCCGATAATTGAAAACTGCACTTTCACAAATAATCAGTCCGATAAAGGCGGAGCGATACACAATTATCTGGGGCACCCATCAATTTCAGGATCTACATTTACAGGCAATGTCGCAAATACAGGCGGCGGAGCGGTCAGTATCGATACTTCCGATGTGGCAATTGAGAACTGCACTTTTTCCAGCAACACTGCCGGGGCCGTTGCAGGAGCAGTTTCGATAAGAGGCGTCTGCTCTGTACTTATAGAAAACTCAGTGTTCAGCGGAAATGCGGCTTCGAACGGAGGAGCATTGAGCAATGCAAAATCATCAACTCTATCTGTAACTAACACCTATTTCATGTCCAACTCAGCAACAGGAAGTTCTCTCCCGAATGGACTCGGCGGCGCAATATACAATAACGAGGCGGTAACAACTGTTATAAACTCTGTCTTCAGCGCTAACAGTGCGTTGATGGGCGGGGCCATGGTCAACATGAAATCCGCAGTTTCCATAATAAATTCGACCATTAACGGAAATTCAGGCAACGGAATAGCAAACGGACAGAGCGATCCTGTGATCTCAAATACGATCATTTACGGAAACACTGGAAACGATATTTACAATCTCCCTGAAGGCACATACGGATTTTTAAAAAGCACTCCTGTTTTCAGCTATAGCGATATCGGCGGATGCGGCGGAAGTTCATCATGGACTGCAGCATGCGGAACGGATAGCGGTGGAAATATTGATTCAGATCCTCTGTTCATTAATTCAGGAGACTACCCTCTGGCACTTTCAGAGACATCTCCCTGCATTAACACCGGTGACAGTTCAAAAATACCTGTCAGTATCACGGAAGATCTTGCAGGCAGCACAAGGATACAGGGCACTTCGATAGACATGGGAGCTTATGAAACAAATGAGTAGATCGATCATCCTGATCATTTTTGTACTTATTTCGGGATGCAAAAAAAGTGAAGAAGCTTTTTTCTGCATAACTGCTCTCGACTGCCCTCAGGGT
>JAKLDO010000104.1 GCA_022703485.1 bacterium | reverse complement strand
CGTTTCGTTTTAAAAGCTCAATTTCACGAAACACCTTGGCCCGCATTTTAACTTCGAGCGACCGTATAAAATCATAAACCGGCTGCGTACCATCCTCTTTGGAATAAACAATTATCTCGAAGTCGCTCATTATGACCCCAATTTTAAAAGAACCGTTTTTACAAACCCCATTGTATGGGACATTTCCCATATTGTCAACCCTTTTATTCTATTGCAAACCATTTCGCCGCTCCAATTATCAAAAACTCCAAATTAATATATCTAATTTGAATTAGATTTCAATAAAGATTTTGAATTTATAAGAAAATCTGGCGTTTTCATCAAAATTTCTGACTTTTTACCTTGTCCTGAGCGCATTAATGCGGTCTTTGGATTTGCGGATACTTACCGGTCATAAAAGACAGATGATTTTTTGTCTGGTTTTTACTTAATTTATAGATAAGATAACGCCGTGTTTTTCTGCTTTTCCGGAGGCAATATGTCACGCTGTATTTCAATAAAAGGTTGCAGACATCACAATTTGAAGAACTTTGATCTGGACATTCCGCATGAAAAGCTGGTTGTTGTGACCGGTGTGAGCGGTTCAGGTAAGACTTCGCTTGCTTTTGACACTATCTATGCCGAGGGTCAGAGGCGTTATGTGGAAAGTCTGTCAAGTTATGCAAGACAATTCCTTGAGCTGTCCGAAAAACCTGATGCCGATCATATTGAAGGTCTGTCGCCGAGCATTGCCATCCAGCAGAGAGGTCTCAACGCTTCGCCCCGCTCCATCGTGGGAACGACAACAGAAATATACGACTATCTGCGACTCCTTTTTGCAAGGACAGGAACCGTCCACTGCCATGAATGCGGCAGAGTCATAATCAAGACACCGGCAAACCACATCATCGAATCCGTTCTCAATATGACCGATAAAAAGATACTTATCCTCGCGCCTATCATCTCAGGCAGGAAAGGAACATACGAAAAACTGCTGGAAGATCTCCACAAGGAAGGGTACATCCGTGTAATAATTGACGGAACCGAGCACAGACTCGATGAAGAGATACCTTCAATGGATAAAAATAAGAAACACACGATAAATCTTGTCGTGGACAGACTTGCGGTAAAACCTGACATGGATGTGAACAGGGTCAGGTCCTCGATAGAAACAGCCTTGCAGAAAAGTAACGGCAAAGTCGTGATAAAAGACCTTGACGGAACCGAAAAACTGTTCAGCGAACACTTCGCCTGCCCGTACTGCGACATTTACTACGATGAGATAGAACCGAGAACTTTCTCTTTCAATAACCCAGCAGGAGCATGTCCTGACTGTAACGGACTCGGGTTTAAAATGCACATGGATGTGAACAAAATACTTGTGCACCCCGAAAAGGTCTTCTACCGTGCCATACCTTCGATACAGGCGTTCACAAGGGTCATGGTGTCGCAGACGATCGAACATTACGGTGAAGATCCCAAACTGCCCTTCGATCAGCTTTCAAAAAAGGTTCAGGACGCCATACTTTACGGATCTAAGGACGATATAAACTTCAGTGTCAAAACGACAAATATGCGGCACAAGTTCAAAAAAGCGTTCGAAGGGATCGTGCCTATGCTCGAAAGAAGATACCGTGAGACCGAATCTGAAATGATCAGGAACGAGCTCGGTGAATTTCTTGCAGAAGGAGTCTGCCCGACCTGCAACGGCATGAGGCTGAACAAAAAAGCTCTTTCGGTCAGGATAGGCGGACTGAACATATTTGAAATGGGTGAAATACCGCTGAAAAAACTGTACAGGAACTTTGAAGACCGTGAATTCTTCAATTTCTCACCATATTACTGGGAAATAGCGGATAAACTTGTAAGAGAAATATCACTGCGGCTCTCTTTCCTTTTCAAAGTCGGCCTCGGGTATCTCACCCTGAACAGAAAAACAGGCACACTTTCGGGCGGAGAAGCACAGAGGATACATCTTGCGACCCAGATCGGATCAGCTCTCACCGGAGTCACTTATGTGCTTGATGAGCCGAGTATCGGACTTCACCCCGATGACACTGATAAGCTCATAACAATATTGAAGAATCTAAGGGATCTCGGGAACAATGTCATTGTTGTCGAACACGATCGCGACATGATAGAATCGGCAGACTTCCTGATCGACCTCGGTCCCGGAGCAGGTGAAAAAGGGGGACATCTTCTTTTTGCCGGAGCTTCAAAAGATATCGTCAATGCAAAAGATTCCATAACAGGCCAGTACATGAGCGGAAAAAAGAGCATCCCTGTACCTGAAAAACGGAGGACTCCCGCCGGCTGGATAAAGATCGAAGGGGCTAAAACAAACAACCTTAAAAATGTGACCGCTGAAATACCTCTCGGTGTCTTCTGCTCGGTCACAGGCGTCTCAGGAAGCGGAAAAAGCTCGCTTATCATGGAAACGCTCATCCCGGCTCTCAAAAAGCAGCCCGGAAATTATAAAAAGATCTCAATTCAGGGAAAAATAGAGGAACTTATCGAAATAGACCAGTCACCGATCGGCCGCACTCCAAGATCGAACCCTGCCACTTACACCGGTGCTTTCGGTGCGATAAGAGACCTTTTTGCGGCAATGCCTGAATCAAAGGCCCGCGGATATTCAGCTGGAAGATTCTCGTTCAATGTCAAAGGCGGACGCTGCGAAACATGTCAGGGAGCAGGAATAATAAAAATAGAGATGAATTTCATGCCGGACACTTTTGTAAGATGCCCCGACTGCGGAGGGAAAAGGTTCAATGAGGACACCCTCGAAGTTAAGTTTAAAGGTTACAGCATACATGACATACTCGAAATGGAAGTGTCTCAGGCGGCAGAAGTTTTCTCCCCCTTCCCTTCGATAAAAAGAAAGCTCGATCTTCTTAACAGCATCGGTCTGGGCTACATAAGACTCGGTCAGCCGGCACACACTCTTTCCGGTGGCGAGGCACAGCGGATAAAACTGTCAAAGGAGCTGGCAAAGAAAAGATCTGACGGATCGGTCTATATATTGGATGAACCGACAACAGGACTCCATTTCGATGACATCAAAAAACTCATAAAAATACTGAACAGACTGGTCGATAAAGGTTCGAGCGTCATCGTGATCGAACATAATCTTGACATAATTAAATCTTCTGACAACATAATTGACATCGGACCCCACGGCGGTGATGAAGGCGGAAGGATAGTTGCATCGGGAACACCGGAGCAGATCATCAAGGCCCGATCATCTTTGACCGGAAAACACTTATCTGAGATCATAGGTTTGAAGTGAGGCTGTTCTCGACACTGACATTTCTTATTGTATTTATCAGCCTTCCGTTAATGCCCAAAGATGAAAATCCGTGGGTTCTCAAAAAAGATCACGAAAGATTCCAGATATATACAAGAGAGAAAAGCGGTTCTAAAATAGACGAGGTGCAGGTAGTCGCTCTAATTTCAGGAACAATAAGGGAAGCCTATGAGGTTCTGACAGACACAGGCAATTTTACAGAAACGTTCAGACCTCACATAATTGAGAGCGGTGTCACAAAAAAAGGTGTTGACTGCAGCAGTGTCTATCTCGTAATGGACCCTGCACTTCTTGAAAGACGCTATACTCACATAAAGCTCTGCACGACATTCCTGTCACCGGATTCATTTAATTTCTACTGGACAAGATTACCCGACAGACCCCTTCAGGCCGGGGACAAGGCCATAGAAATGGATTTTAGAAAGGGTGGCTGCACTTTCAACGAGACCGCCGTTCCTGACGAGCTTCAGGTTACATGCCAGGCATCACTCGATCTGGGCGGATCGCTACCTGTTTTCATGATAAACGAGATCAACATGAAAGCCATTCCAAGTGTCATCTGGCAGATATACGATGAAATAAAAAGAAGGAGAGATTTTTCATCAGAGGTTTTAAAAAAGGGTAAATGACATGCGAGTACTTCTGCTTATAACATCACTTTTCCTTATATGCTCCTGTTCCGGACTTAAACTGATAGAATCTGACGATGAAGCCGTGAACGATAACAGCGCCGATGAAGATCAGGTAACTGACGAAACTCAGGACGAAAATGTGAATGACGATACTGAACCGGACGGAACATCCGATGAAGATGAACCTGAAACCGAAGATGAGGATGAATCTGAAGAAAGTGATGTCGACTGCGTAAAAGCAGAACTTACTGAAAATGAAAAGCTGGCAGTTCTTCAGATATTCGAGGAATTTGATTCGGCATGTTCAAAAAGCGTCAATGAAGGCGGTTACTTCGAAATATATCATGAAAACGAGATGAAAGGATTTGCAATTGCCTCATCTCATTACGGTTTTGACGGACCTGTTGAAATGATGACAGGAATTGACAAAGACGGAAAGATACTTGCTGTGGCTGAAGTCAGTCAGTACGAATCATGGTGGTTCAGGCTCGGCTCATGGTTCTTCGACCAGTTCAAAGAAATAGAGATCTCCAAAATATCTCTCGATCCCAGATACAATGACAGCTGCTGGCCCTGCACTGAAATGTATGACAGCTTCTCACCTTATGAAGTGGATGCCGTTTCAGGTGCGACGATCTCATCGAACGCTGTCACCAAGGATGTCTGGGATGCAATTTATATTTATGACGATCTGCCATAAACGGGGAGAAACATGAAAAAAACTCTTGTTTTCGCAATCATTATCTGTCTATCGCTCCTGACCCTTACAGCGAAGGAAACAAAAAAGGACGAGGCACCTTCGAAAAAAAGCGGTGAAAAAGCATGGTTCGGCGAGCCTGAATACGCAATGCTCGAGCTCGGTGTCGGATTTTTCTACCACACATACTATTTTGAAACAAAGGACGGAGACCTCGGTGATGAAGCGCATCTGAAATACGGCCGTGATCTCGGATATGACGATACTTATCTTAATTTCACAGGCGACTTCATTTTCAGGTTCAAATCTATAAAACTCTCCCTCGGATATTCGATGTTCAATGAGGAGACCAAATATACTCTGGGTAAGGATGTGACATTTTACGATGCTCTTTTCAATGCAGGGGAAAATGTCAAAAGCACTTTCAATGTCCATCTGCTTACGCTCGACTTCTGCTGGTATATCCTTAATCTCGACCTTGGAAAGAACTTCAATGTGAAACTCGGGCCTTCAATAAGGATAGACGCCTTCATCACCGATGTGAGGCTGAAAGGCACTGATTCGGATAAAGGCGACAAGTTCGACATTCCTGTGGTCCCCTTCCCTTCGCTAGGAATTTCATTTGAAACGACGATATTCAAATATTCAGGGCTCTTCTTTGACATCAACGGAATGTATGCCGGTAAATACCTGGGCTACATGAACTGGAAGACAGGTCTCAGGATCTATCCGTGGCACTGGACCGGACTTGAACTATCCTACAGACATCTTTATGCAGAGGCATTGTGGGACGAAGACCTCGTTAAAACCGATTTCCACGGCTTCAACATGACATTTCTGCTGAGATTCTAAATTACCTGATTTTCCTTTTTCAACCCTGTTTCAAGAAGTTACATGCTTGCACTGGGATTTTCGTTCTATATTAAACAAGTTCATGCAAATCACTCTGCATTCAACCCAATCCCTAAATCCCTTTCCCTTTCGAAAAGGAAAGGGACTTTAAAACTCCCCTTCTTTCCTCAGAGAGAAGGGATCGGAGGATGAGTTAGCGCCATAATTCAACAGTTGTTCAATTGTTCAATTATAAAATAGTCAGGGATTTTCGTTTTAGGTCTTATTTCTGATATTTCTTGAAAACTATAGTTGAATTATGTCCGCCGAAACCGAGTGAATTGGAAAGCGCATAGTTCACGACTTTCGTTTTAGGTTTGTTTGGAACATAATCAAGATCACAATCAGGATCGGGTATTTCATAATTCTTTGTGGGCGGAACAACATCATGGACTATTGAACAGATCGCGGCTATTGCCTCGACCGCTCCTGCCGCACCGAGAAGATGTCCGGTCATTGATTTGGTCGAGCTTACGCAAAGTTCGTATGCATGAGGACCGAAAACATTCTTTATCGCCTTTGTTTCAAGCATATCATTGAAATAGGTGCTTGTTCCGTGAGCGTTGATGTAGTCGATCTTGTCCGGGAATATGCCTGCATCTGCAATGGCCCTTTCCATCGACCTCTGAGCTCCCTTACCCTCAGGATGAGGCGCAGTGACATGATAAGAATCGGCCGCCATGCCGTATCCTACCATTTCCGCATATATCTTGGCACCTCTTTTCAAAGCGTGTTCAAGCTCTTCAAGGATGAGCATTCCGCCGCCTTCTCCCATGACAAACCCGTCCCGTTCCTTGTCAAACGGCCTGCTTGCCTTTTCAGGAGCGTCATTTCTTGTCGAAAGAGCTTTCATTGAGGCAAAACCTGCAATCGCAAGCGGAGTTATAGAAGCTTCACTTCCTCCTGCAAGCATCATGTCGGAATCACCGCGCTGAATGCATTTTAACGCCTCGCCTATCGCATTTGTCGATGAAGCACAGGCAGTTACCGTGGTCATGCTCGGACCCATCGCATTGAAAAGTATGGAAAGATGTCCTGTTGCAATGTTCGATATCATCATCGGAATGAAGTTGGGGCTTATCCTCTTAGGACCTCTTTCAATGAGTATCCTGTGCTGTTCCTCCAGCGTTCCCATTCCGCCGATACCTGAACCGAGATATACACCGAAACTGTCCTTATCAACTGTGTTTATGTCGATACCGGCATCCTCGACAGCCTGTTTGGCCGAAGCCACCGCAAACTGTGTATATCTATCCATCCTTCTATATTCGGTCTTGTCAATGTAAAGACCCATATCAAAGTCCTTGATCTCGCCGGCTATCTTTGCGGAGTAGTCGGAAACATCAAACCCGGATATGACCGAAATACCGTTCTTTCCTGCAAGCAGGTTATCCCAGTATGTTTTCCAGGTGCTGCCGATCGGAGTGACACACCCCATACCGGTAACGACAACTCTTCTGTTCATTCCCCCACCTCTCGATCTTTTTGAGAAAACTGTTATTCGCCTTTTTTCTTTTTGATGTATTCAGCGATATCGCCTATGTTCTTGAAAGTGTTGACATCTTCGTCAGGAATTTCAATTCCGAAAGTGTCTTCGATCTTCATGATTATTTCAACAGCATCAAGAGAATCGACCTCGAGGTCGTGCATAAGTGAAGTTTCAGGGGTGATGTTCGATACATCTTCAAGTGCAAGGTGTTCCTTAACGAGTTCAACGATCTTTTCAAAATAATTCATCTTTTCCTCCAATAATTATAATAAGTTCGCTCTACAGAGCCATTCCACCGTCAACCTTTAAAACCTGTCCGGTCATGTACTTAGACCTTTCTTCGCACAGAAAGGTAACAACTTCGGCAACTTCCTCCGGTTCGCCGTATCTTTTCAGAGGAATGTTTGCCATGTATGCGTTCTTCACATCTTCAGGAAGCGCTTCTGTCATCTTTGTATGAATGAATCCCGGCGCCACAGCGTTCACTCTGACACCTTTACTGCCTATCTCTTTTGCAATGGATTTGGTGAAACCTATCACGCCGGCCTTTGATGCGCTGTAATTCGCCTGACCCGCATTTCCTGTGATACCAACCACAGAGGTGATATTGACTATGCTTCCACTCTTCTGCAGCATCATCGGTCTCACAGCCGCTTTCGTGCAGAGGAACACACCTTTAAGGTTGACATCAAGCACAGCCTGCCAGTCAGATTCCTTCATTTTCATAAGCAGTCCGTCCCTTGTTATGCCTGCATTATTGATGAGAATGTCTATCCTGCCGAACCTTTCCATGAACTTTGCAAAAAGCTTCTGCACATCCTCTTCAACTGCTACATTCGCCTGTATGGCTTCTGCTTCGACACCTAACGCCCTAATTTCACTCAGAGTGTCAGCCGCAGTTTCTATGTCACCGATATCATTGACTGCAACATTCGCACCCATTGATGCAAGCTTCAGAGCGATAGCCTTTCCTATTCCTCTGTAACCGCCTGTAACAAGTGCATTTTTACCTTTCAATGTCATTATTTCACCTCCCCGTTCCTTGAAGAAATGTAATTTTTAAAGGAATTCATATCCTCTATGTTGAAAATATTCACTTTCGCGCCCTTACCTTTTGCAATTCTCTTGACGAATCCGGAAAGAGCCTTGCCGGGACCTATTTCAACGAAAGTGTCCACGCCTTCTTCTATCATCAGCTCGATCGACGGCACCCACAGAACCGAATTGTTCACCTGTCTGACAAGGCTTGGAACTATTTCGTTCTCGTTTTTCAGCACCTTTGCATCAACATTGGTGACAACGAGTTTCTGCATAGGGAATACAGGCGTGCCTTTGAGAACTTCATGAAGTTTTTCAGCCGCAGGTTTGAGCATCGATGAATGGAAAGGAGCGCTTACGGGAAGATTTACCGCCTTGAGAGCGCCGTTTTCCAGAACGATCCTGACTGCCGCTTCAACACCTGCAACCTCACCTGATATGACCATCTGTTCATTGCTGTTAAAGTTGGCTATTTCAACTATTCCGTGCAGTAAAGCCTGTTTAAGAGATTCTTTAAGCTTATCTATCGGCATTCCGATAACAGCGGCCATAGCGCCCTTACCTGCCGGAACAGCTTCTTGCATGAACTGTCCGCGCTGTCTGACCACCTTTACCGCATCTTTGAAAGCCATTGAGCCGGCTTTGACATGAGCTGTATATTCACCGAGACTCAGTCCTGCAGTATAATCACAGTCAAGACCTTCAGCAGTTACAGC
>JAKLDO010000103.1 GCA_022703485.1 bacterium | reverse complement strand
AGATGAGACAACAGATGAAGTTGCTATAAATGACTATAGTTTTTCTGTTCCTATTGCAAACAGTGATTTTGATATTTCCTATGTGGAAGATGCAATTAGTTATTGTGAAAATCTTGTTGAAAATGGTTATGAAGATTGGAAATTGCCTGACCTTAATGAATCACAGTTGATGATAAAAAATTGTCTTACAATGGATCCTTATTATCATAAATGTGTCGCATTAGGGGATTCTGTTTATGGTTGTTCACCATGTCCAGAGTCCGATGAGATTGATTATTCAATTTTTGATTCAGGGTATCTTTTCTATTCGTCTACTACTACTGACAAAGGTTTGGTTACTATAAAGCCGTACCTTTCTCAGATTTATATAACCGCTTATGTTAATGGCAAAGTCAACATAACTAGTTATGGCAGATTCACTAGTTGCATCAGGGGAAATCCTTTTGCAACGGAATAGTTTTAAAATAGGGATGTTTAAATCTATTAAAAGCAGGATTGTTCACTATTCTTATTATCTAAATTCAAATGTGCTACGATAATGGTCAAGTTATTTTCAAATTCTTGTCCGTCTATGTTGGTGTTTATAAAATTAGAAAGTCCTGCCTCACGCAGTAAAATTCTATTGAATGTTGAAAGGTCTTTGTCCGCAATGTTACCATAGGCACTAACAACCTCACCGATATTGAATAGCGACCAATTTCGTATAAATTCATAAATATTGAATGAAGCAATACTGTTGTTGAGAAACGGTAAATTCAAAAATGGTAGGCCATGTTGAAAATGTTTATATATCCAAAGCATTTCCTCCAAATACGGATCGTCAATTAAGGGAAATTGGAAACCATTATGTTTTTGAGAACCATTTTGAGTAAATTTTCTAATATCCGAAAGGGAAACTTTGTCACCTTGTAGTAATTTGTAAACGGTCAAGGCGTTAACTAAAATCATTTCTCCTGGGCTTTGGAATAATCCGTAGTTTCCTAATGTCTTTGAGTGGTTTAGAAAAACCACTTCGTCACCGAAGTTTCTTTTGAAAATACCTGTGTTTCCTTTGAATGTCGGAAAGTTATGAAGTAGATAAAGTTGGTCTTGGTCAATTTTCCATATACCGTCAGTGGATTCCTTTTTGTTTTGAATAAAAGCTGTTTTCTCATAAATAATTTTTCTGTTTTTTGTTGCAACAGATATGATGACCATATCTGCTAATTCCTTAGTTATCTGTTTGTTTTTGTTGTGAAACTCAACAAAAGACTGTTTTCCGTGTATTTTTTTAGTGTAAAATTTTAGTTTCTCAAAAGTCTTACCGTCAATTGTTTTACACATATCCGTAACCATTTGGACTTCTCCGTCTGAATTGGAATAAGAAGTTCCAAGGGTTTCATAAACTTCTCTCGCAAAAGTGTTTTGAAATTTCCTGAAGTCTGATCGGTTATAGTAGTCCGAAAATGTTCTTATTAAATTGTCCATTTTCACCTATTTATTGTTGATGAATATGCATATATGAATGTACCTGTCTTACCAACTATACATTGCGTGTCTTTTTTCTAACTTCATCTTTTCTCTGCAAATCCATCCTAAGTATAAGTTTCCCAATCAACATTTCAATTTTTATCAGTTTCTTGCGCTATTTTTAACTTTTTCTTTTCTGAGCTTGTCAAAGAGTAGAAATAGTTTACAAACTGTTCTCCGATTTTTACCAAAGCAGACCGATGTGAATCATGGAACATATGATTTGACAACCCTGTTGTTACAAAATATAATTCACTGGATTTTTTGAGGAGTTGATGATGCCTGAGTTCTTGCGTGTTTTTGATGTGAAAAAAGCGACATATCTGGGTGGATACAAGATCAAGATAGTTTTTGGAGACAGGAGATCAGGTATTGTCAATTTTGAGAAATATCCAAAGAGAAAAGGTGTGTTTGAGAAGTTTAATGATATTGAGTTTTTTAAGAAATTTTATGTAAATACTGAGCTGGGAGTTCTTTCCTGGCCTGATGATATTGATATTGCACCGGAAAGGCTGTATGAGCTTGCAATAGGTTCATCATCTGCTCAAAATCTCCTGTCATGACTGAGAAATTCTTTGCACCGTGTCCTCGCGGGCTGGAAAGGCCGTTAAGTGATGAACTGGGGCTGATTGGTGCTTCTGAGATAGTGGTTGATGATGGGGGTGTCCATTTTTCGGGCGGGTGGGATGTGTGCTTGAAGGCGAACCTTTATTCGAGGACGGCAAGCCGCGTGCTGTGGCAGGTTTTCTCGGGTAGATACGCTGATGAGAAGGACATTTACGATATCGCTTACGGTCTGCCGTGGAACGAGTGGTTCGATGTTTCAAAGACGATCCGCGTGAACATGGTTGGGATAAAGTGTCCGCTCAAAAGTCTTAATTTTGCAGGGCTTAAGATAAAAGATGCGATATGCGATAAATTCCGCAAAGTTAAAGGTTCAAGGCCCGATGTGGACACTCACGATCCCGACATCATGGTACACGGTTTCCTGACAACTGACGGGATTAAGATATCGCTCGACACTTCCGGTGAAGCGCTGTTCAAAAGGGGAGTCAGACAGTTCACGAATACCGCTCCGATAAGAGAGAACCTTGCCGCAGGGATATTGATGCTTGCAGGCTGGAAACCGGGGATCCCGCTGCTTGACCCGATGTGCGGAAGCGGAACTTTCCTGATCGAAGCCGCCCAGATGTCGCTCAACATCGCTCCGGGAATAAGCCGCAGTTTCGGGTTTGAGAAACTGGCTGTGTTTTCAAAAAAACTGTGGGAAGAGATAAAGATCGAAGCGGTGAACAATGAACTTGAAGAAACGGCACTTCCGATATGGGGAAGCGACCTTTACGGAGATGCCCTGAAAACGGCCATGATCAATCTTGAAAACGCCGGATTTGCCGATTGCGTATCAGTCAAGCAGGCGAATATACTTGATATTTCCGCTCCAGCCGAAAAAGGGATACTTGTCGCGAACCTCCCGTACGGTGAAAGAATGGGTGATGTCGAAGAGTTGAAACAACTGTATCCGCAGCTCGGTGATCTTCTGAAAAAAAGATTTGCAGGCTGGAACGCATATCTTCTGACCGCTGATCTGGAGATGCCGAAATCTATCAGACTTCAGGTCTCAAAACGGACACCTCTCTTCAACGGGGCGCTCGAATGCCGCCTTTTTGAATACAGGATGGTCGAGGGCGGCAACCGTACAAAAAAGGTTGAAACTCATTAATTCAGCAAAATAGGGAAGTTAAAAATTTTGGCGGAAAAAATATTGACATTGAAGGCTGAATAAATATATTCCTTCGTGCCGAGCGGGAATAACTCAGTGGTAGAGTGCAACCTTGCCAAGGTTGACGTCGCGGGTTCGAATCCCGTTTCCCGCTCCATTTTTTTTGGTCATTCCAAGATCGAACAAATCTCAAGAGTTGGCGCCTTAGCCAAGCGGTAAGGCAGAGGTCTGCAAAATCTCCATCTCCGGTTCAAATCCGGAAGGCGCCTCCATACTTTCTCTGATTGCCGGCCGGAGTGGCGGAATTGGTAGACGCAAGGGACTTAAAATCCCTCGGGATACTCTCCTGTACCGGTTCGAGTCCGGTCTCCGGCACCATCGATTCTTAGTTGATTTCGCACAATTTTTGAACTTGCCAAATGGAATTAAAATCGTATATACTTTCAACGCACAGAATGGTTAAAGATTTAAAATGGACCAGAAGAACGAAGAAACTTGCAAAACTCATTGAAAATACGGAGAAATTCCTTGCAGGAAAATAAAAACATATGTAGTTATGGCGACCTGACCCCTATGGTTGACCCCTATGGTTCTGCTTATGGCGACCTGACCCCTATGTGGTGTTATGGGACCCTTGTTGGAGAGCTTTAAATGATGATACAACTAAATTTAAGGGGTGTGAATAATATGAAAAAAATAGCAGTGATTGTTTTTTTAATGACATCGTTGGCTTTGGCTGATAACAAAGAAGCAGCTTTTAATAAGGTAATGGTTGATAAACTATTTAATGAACAAGATATCTCAAAGTTAAAAGTGGATGTTTGTAGGCTATACATAAAAACCAACAGCAGCGAAGAACCAATAATTATAAGAATTGAAGATGGCAAAGAAACAGGAAGCGTTGTTATAAAAGGGGCAAAAAAAGAAAAGCTAAACTATTTCTATAAATACATAAAAGATGGGACATATAATGTTTCTAAAAAACAAATAATATCTTTTTTTAAAGAAGTAAATGATGTTGGATTTATGAAATATAAAAGAAGTGATTATGAACTGCAAACCGGACCGTCAAGATTGGGTGATAAATATTTGATTGAATGCAAAATTGAAGGAGCCTATAATTTCGAAACAGGCAGAGAAAATGACGAAGAGAAGAATTATTTGTCTGGTTTGTCACAATCAATCCAAATGATAGCAGCTAACAATATTCCCATAGAAAAATACAACATGGCAAATGAGCTGAAACAAGACTATTCAAAACTAATGGAAGAAATGAAAGAGCCAATATGTTCAAAAGATGTTGATAAAGAACTCTCGGTTTTTTCTGTAGTACCTTATTTCGATGAAGATGATAAAAAAAGGGGGTATCCTAAACTGCCACCGGATAAAGAAGTTAAAGGATTTATGTTCGGATTTTTATTAAAGTATGTTTTGAAAAATGATGAATATTTTCTTAAGTATAGAGATTACAATCACGGATTTATCGGTGCCGTTGTTCAGCCGCTCATGGACATAAATCAGATTAAAAGATTAGAGGTTGATGAATTAATGAAAGAAACTAATAATAAACTTGAAAAAATTAAAATGATACCGCCTGACTTTATTTGGAAAGATTTGGGTTATGAATATATCACTGTTTACAAAAATGGTTCTGAATGTCATATATTTTATGATGTTAGAAGGTGTATAGAGTGTAAATTTAAAATAGTTGATATGATTTGGCAAGACATAAGAAAAAACATGGAACATCTTTTTAGATCTGCTGCAGGCAAGAGAAAGATATATAAAGAAACCCCGAATTAAACAGAACATTAAAGACAGAATACCACAGAGGACTTGGATGTCCTCATCTGAATTCTTATTCAAATTACGACTGAATGGCAAAGCTGATTAAAATTACTTACCGAAAACCTTGTTCTTGACTTCTTTGGAGTAGGTATAGGCGCTGGTAAGACTGAAGAATATCGAGATCCAGATCATGACATATCCGATCATACGGGGATCCCAGTTTATGCCGGTAAGCCAGTAGACAGATTTTTCATTGAACATGAAGAAGGGGAGAGCGAACATCTGGAAAGCCGTTTTTATCTTGCCTCCCTGTCCTGCGGCGATGACAAGCCCGTGCTCCACAGCCATAGATCTGATGCCGAAAATGTAGAACTCTCTTGAAAGTATTATCAGCACAGGAAGAACGCTGAGCTCTCCGGTCGAAGCGAGAAGGACAAGAGTGAGGTTCACAATGAACTTGTCGGCAAGAGGATCGAGCATTTTACCCGTTGTGGAAACGGTCCCGTGCTTTCTTGCGAAATATCCGTCAAAGAAATCGGTAATGCTTGCAACGGAATAGATTATCACCGACCACAGCCTTGAAAGAGGTGTGTCATACCATATCAGGACCAGAACGAATGGAACGAAAAATATTCTCGTGGCAGTAAGAAGGTTGGGAAGCGTAAGAATGTCCTTTTTGAAATTAAGGAGACTGCTTATCACTTTTCTTCCGCCAAAACCCTTGAATTTCTTGGGCTTTTTGCTTTTTTTCACCATAGTTCCTTCCCGGTGTAGTTTTTATAGAAATTTGAAACCTTTTCAACATAAGCGGTAGTTTCATCAAAAGGGGGAATTCCGTTGTAATATACCACAGCGGCGGGACCTGCATTATATCCCGCAAGTGCATTTTTGGTGTTCTTGAACTTTTTAAGCAGGAATTTAAGATATTTAGCGCCCCCCATGATGTTCTGTTCAGGATCAAACGAGTCTGAAACACCAAGCTCTTTCGCTGTATCTGGCATCAGCTGCATAAGCCCTCTTGCTCCGGCTGATGAAACAGCCTTTGTATCGAACATCGATTCCGCAAATATGACACTTTTTATAAGATGAAAATCAACCCCGTGCTTGACGGATGCCCTTTGTATTATATCATCAAATCCGTTCTCTTTACCGGGCTTCAGTTTAAAAGTCTTCTGGTGTCTGACTTCTCCTTTAGATTTATAAAGAGGTTTGCATGCACGGTAATCACTGCACTGATTTGTGAATGTGTATCTATCCGAGATAGGATCATAGAGGTAATAAATGCTTACTGAGTCGGCAAGAAGTGTTGCACAGCTGAGAAATATGCATGCAAGTAGAATATTTTTCATTTTTTCTTATCTTTATCCTGCTGATCGTAGTACATGACCCTTTTCTTCATACCTTTAGCTCTAAGGTTTTCAGGGTCGTGCTTTAAAATAAGGACAAGGACTTTCATGCAGTCAGGAATTAATTTCAGGTATTCATATATTTCAGCAAGAATGAAAAATATCTCAAAATCAGGTTCTTTGAGCTTAAGAAGTGTGAGAATGTCGTTCTTTATCTCGGGATATTTCACCAGTTTTTTCTCTTCATTCCACTTTGTCCTTAGATTCCATAGTGAGAAGATCTTCTTTTCAAGCGGGACGGGGTTCAGTGTCTGGAGGAATATTTCATTGAAAACTATTGCAGCGGCTTCAAACTCGCCGAGCCTCAGAAGAGATGTGCCTTTGAATAGGGCTTCATCATATTCCTTGAGCCTGACATAATCTGTCCTGGTACGGATAGGCCCGTACTTTTTCATAAGCTCGTTTATTGATTTGCTGTCTTCTTCATTTTTCAGAAGCTCATAATTCTCGCTCACCGTCTTGAGCATTTTTTCAGCTTTCTCCATGAGAGCCGGCGGAACATCATGAAGTCTGTCAGGATGTATCTTCTGAACTATGTCGACATACCTTTTATGAAGATCTCTCTCATCAAATCCATAAGCAAGTCCGAAAAGTGAAAAAACATCCCTGTATTTCTCGTTGGCGCTTATGAATTCGGACAGTTTCTGGGCATAAGTGAGTTCCTGATTTTTAAACACATCCTTATTATCTTCATCATGATCTTTGCCGTCGAACATGTTCGTCCTTGCGAGTTTTTCATTTATCGCTGCTCTTTCGGCATCGGTGGACTTTACCACGCTTGCAAATCTAGTTGTGAGAAGGAAATATATCGTCCTGTAGTTCTTTTTCAGATTTGAGAATATCTCGATCCGGTTCGAACCGATGAAAGGTTCCATCTCGGCATACAGGAACATGAGCTTTGCAGCCTCAGGCCTTATAGAGAACTGTTCCGCCGCAACGGGCTTCAATAAAGAAAGAATATTGTGTCTGTCAATATTCTCTATCACCTTGAATATGAACTCGAGAAAATTATATTCCTTAGCTCTTTTTTTTATATCTTCTGGTACTTCGGAATCCAGTTTGAAAAGTGTTTTTTCATCAAGTGCCGAAAGAGTGATGACCGACCTGTCAAAGAACGCAAGGTCGCCGTTGATCACGATCTTATATTCTTCAGTTCCGTTAATTACCGTAACTGTGCCCGAAAACTGTGAAAGATAAAGGGCGGCGAGCATTTTCTCCACCCTGAGGTTGAGTTTTTTTCCTGTATTTACATATTGAAGAATGGGATCGCTCATTATTGTAGGAAGTTCTCTTCAAGGGCAGTTACTAATGCGCCTCTCTTTTTATCAAGCTCATCCTGTATTTTCATGAGTTCTATTTTATATTCGGCTTCCCTTTTCTTTTTCAGGAAGCCTCTTGCAACGGCAGGGAAGAGTTCAAGAAGGAGCGCTTCTTTTTCAGTGGCGGCAAGCTGAACACCGCCGAATTCATTAAGAATGTCGTTCTTCTCCCTGACATGTTTTGAAGTATCGTAAGGTCTTTCCTCTCTGTGTCCGGCGACCTTCTCCCTGAAATCAGGATCTACAGGCCACGGGGTTTTTCCGTAAACTCCTTTCACGAGGTTCACGAACTGGACGGAAGTATTGTCATAGAAAGCTTTGCCGCTTTCTTTGTTGATGACACTGCTTACCGCCTGAATTCCCACGATCTGGCTTGTCGGAGTTACCAGAGGAGGGACTCCTGCATCGAGCCTGACCATCGGAACCGTGGCAAGCACTTTCTGGAGCTGATGACCGAGCTTTGCAGCCTGAAGCTGGGAAAGCATGTTTGTGTACATTCCTCCCGGTATCTGAGCGACCCTGACGATCTCATCGGGTTCAGGAAAGTTGAAATATTTCTCTATCGCCTGTGTAAGTTCGGTGACTTTTTTTGTATCATCAGCCTTTGCCGCAGTGATAGCATCATCAAAAAGTCTGTCGATCTCGGGCGGAAGCTTGTCAACTGCCGGATCAAAATCCTTCGGGAACATTTTATACTGATCATATGAACAGAGCTCATGTCTGATATCGAAAAGCTCTTTTCTGATCTCTTTTACAGCGGCGAGATCCACGCCGGTATCAAGCCCTAACTTATCTGCAAATATCCGGACAAGTTCAAATGATGGCGCGGCAGGACCGCCTGCAAAAGGCATTATAACCGTATCAACGATGTCAACACCTTTTACTATCGCCATGAGAACACTGCCCAGCCCGTAGCCCGGAGTACAGTGAGTGTGGAGATCAACAGGGATCGAGACATTTTTTTTCAATGCAGAAATAAGTTTTGATGAAGTTTCAGGATCGATAAGTCCCGCCATATCCTTTATCGAGATCATGTCGGCACCCATTTTTTCGAGCTCGACGGATTTCTTTACGAAATAATCCACTGAAAAAAGGTTTGAGGGGAGTTTTTTACCTTTCATGAAAGCATTCACTTTGTCCCTGAAGGTAAATTTAGGATCTACTGTATAGCACACACAGCAGTCAGCAAGACCGCCGTTCTCCTTAACATACTTGATGGTCGACTTCATGTTGTCAAGATCGTTAAGGGCATCGAATATTCTCATTATGTCGATACCTGATTTCACGGCGTTCCTGTTGAAGCCTTCTATCA
>JAKLDO010000102.1 GCA_022703485.1 bacterium | reverse complement strand
AATAAAGGGATAAATTTTTCTGTTGAAGAAGCTGTTCAAAGAGGCGGATTCCCGGAACTGTGGAAAAACAGGGACCTTAATTCACAGTTTTTCTACAGAGATTACATAAAAACATACATAGAAAGAGATGTCAGAAACATTTTAAGTGTAGGAGATCTTAACAGTTTTCAGAAATTCATTCAGCTCCTCGCATTAAGATCTGCAAACATGTTGAATTTTTCCGAACTTGCGAAGGATTCATCAATTTCACCTAACACAGCAAAGTCATGGATATCCGTTCTGGAATCAAGCGGAGTCATTTCAGTTGTTCAGCCTTATTTTGAAAATATGGGGAAAAGGCTTATAAAATCGCCGAAAGTGTTTTTTTCCGATACAGGATTATTATGCAATTTATTAAGACTCGGCAGCGATGTCAGTATATGGGAACATCCGTTAATCGGTCAGATATGGGAAAACTATGTTGTTTCCGAAATATTAAAAACAGTTCCGCTTTATCCTGACACATCTGTCTATTATTACCGGGATTCAAACGGAGTGGAAATTGATGCTCTTGTCATCAGAAACATGACAATATATGCAGTGGAAGCAAAAAGTGCTGAAATTGTTAATGAAAACAAGCTCAATTTCAACAAAGTTCTTCCTCTGTTTGAAAACAGAAAATACAAAACAGAAGCCATTGTAGCAGCACCGGTGACGCAGGGGAGAATAACACTTGGGAAATATACATATGTCAATCCCGGCATGGAGAGTATTTTTTGTTTCTAAGATTTTTTTGATTGTTTCAGTAATATAATTTTTACCTCAGGAGTGAACTTGAAATACAAAGTGACTGAAAATATTGAAATCATGGAACTGCTGGTGAAGCTTTTTCCCGATTCGCCGAGGACTAGGGTCAAAAAGATGCTCAGCAGCGGAAGGATTAGTGTGAACGGGCGGATCGTGACTCATTTTGCGACTGCTTTAAAGCCCGGTGATGAGGTCGAATCGGCTTCTTTTGTGAATGTGAAAAAAGGATTGGCTCCTTTCAATATTCTTTTTGAGGATGAGCATTTTGTGGCGATAGATAAGCCTGCCGGGATAAACACTTCGAGTACGGATGATTCTCCAAATTGCAGTGCGATTTTATCTGACTGGTATAAAGATAACAGTAAAGGTCACATAAGAGTATTTGTTGTCCACCGCCTTGACAAAGAGGTGACGGGCGTCCTCCTTTTCTCGAAATCTGAAAAAATAATGGAGCACATGCGTAACAACTGGGAAATAACACATAAGAAATACATTGCGATAGTTGAAGGAAAACCGAAGAAAGATCAGGGGTTTGTAGAATCATGGCTGGTCGAGGGCAGTGATCAGAGAATGTACAGCGTAAAAGCCGGCACCGAAGGGGCGAAATATGCAAAGACAGAATACAAGATTCTGAAAACACTTGATAAATACACAGTGCTCGAAGTCACTCTGCACACCGGCAGAAAGAACCAGATAAGAGTCCACATGAAAGACATCGGGTGCCCTGTCGCAGGTGACAGACGGTACGGTGCCGATCCGAAGTACGAACGGAGAGTCAGACTCCATTCCGCATACCTTTCATTTCCTCATCCGGTCAGCGGAAAAAAGATCGAGATCACTTCAAAACCTTCCCGGATCTTCTATGAGATCGCCGACAGGGATGAGGATTATAAGTAGGAAAATGTTTAATATTGAGACCTTCTTTTATTTACTATCAAACCTAATCTGATATATTAATTGAAAATTGTTTTCGAGGATAAAAATGTCCGGGAAATTAATAACAAACGATCAAAGCTTTCTGGTCGATAAAATGAGGAATGTTATTCCAAACTGTGAGACTCTTTATGCTCTGGTTGGCTACTTTTATTTCAGTGGTTTTTCTGAACTTTCAGAAGATATCAAGAATAAAAAAATGAAAATTCTTGTGGGAATGGATATTGATAGAATGATTGCGGGTAAGCTGAAAGAAGTTTCATTTGTTGAAAGGATTGATGATGAAAGAAGTGATATTGAAATAAGAAAGGATTATTATGAAAAACTCACCGTTTTAATCAATGAAACAGATAGTTTCGATAACAGCCGGCAAGAAAAAGATCTGAAGCTGTTCATGAATAAAATTAAGGACGGATCTTTAGAAGTAAGAAAAACAAGAGATCCTAATCATGCAAAGATGTATATTTTCGAAAATGACAGCGAGCATAACGAAAAAGGTGATTATCTTGGAATAGTTGTCACCGGTTCAAGCAATTTCTCATATAGCGGACTTTCCGGAAGAAACGAAATAAATGTGATGTTCCGGGATAATCGGGATTTTGAGGAGGCGAAAGATCTTTTTCAAAAGCTGTGGGATAACTCAGTTGAAATAATAGGTCAATACAACAAAGATGATTTTTTTACAGAAGTCGAGCAAAAGATATGGACAGAAAAAATACCGCACCCGATACTGCTTTTTATACGGGCATTGTCTGAATATTTTTCTGTTAAACATGATAAGTCGATAAAACTTCCATATGAAATAAACAGAAAATTCTCAAATTTCAAATACCAGGCCGATGCAATACAAAAATCGCTGACAGTTATTGAAAGACATAACGGTGTGATAATTGCAGATGTCGTCGGTCTTGGGAAATCTGTAATTGCTTCAGCTGTTGCACATAATTTAAAATTGCCTTCAATTATTATCGCTCCGCCGCATCTTACCGATCAGTGGGAGGAATATAGACACAAATTTTCATACAATGCACTCGTTTTCAGCAGTGGAAAAATTGAAGAAGCGCTTAATAAACACAGCTTTGACGAAGAGTATCTCATAATTATTGATGAAGCCGCAAGATATAGAAATCCAGAAACAAAAGATTATGCACTTCTTCACAAACTCTGTCAGGGTAACAAGGTTGTTCTGCTGACTGCAACCCCTTTTAACAATAATCCGGAAGATGTGTTCGCTCTGATTCAGCTTTTTCAGATTCCCGCTAAATCAACAATTAGAACTGTTCAGAACCTTTCCGGAGCTTTCAGGGAGTTGATCAAAGAATATTCCACTCTTCAAAAACTGAACCGGAGCGGAAATATTGAACTATCCGAACTGAAAGAGGAAATCAGGAAGATTTCAATGAAGATCAGGGACATTATTTTTCCTGTTGTTATAAGAAGAACAAGAATCGATCTCGATGTAATTGAGGAATATAGAGATGATCTTCAAAAGCAGGAAATATATTTCCCGGTCGTGAATGAACCAGTTTCAAAAACCTATGAACTCGGAAAACTTGCGCCACTTTATGAAGCTACAACCGAAGAGATATATCCAAGAAAAGAAGAAAATAAAAGTGGTAAAGACTGCTTCACAGGTGCGAGATACAGACCTTTGTCATATTTAAAGCCAGAAGCTCTTGAAAGAATGAAAAAAGAGAAAACTCAGGCCGAATTTAGAGATCTTGAATATTTAATTGAAGGACAGAAACATATTGCAGGATTCATGAGAACACTTCTTGTGAGAAGATTTGAAAGTTCAATTGAGTCTTTCAGAATGTCTGTCGATTCTATTCTTTCTGCTTCAGATGATATGAGAAAATGGTTTGAAAGAGGTAAAATTCCTGTCAGAAAAAGAGGGAGCGTAATAGATATTGAATCGTTACTGAGCCGTGATGGCGAAGAGCTGGAAATGTTTTCTTCTGAAGCTGATGAACTTTTTGAAGATTTAAAAGAGAAAGGGTACAACTTTTTTCTAAGTCAGGATCTGAATGATGAATTCACAATAGATCTTAAAAAAGACATTAAACTTCTTAAAAAGATTAAATCGGAATGGGGAAAGTTAAATAACGATCCGAAACTTGAAGCATTTTCGAATATTTTAAAGGAACAGGTTAAACTTGATCCGCAAAGGAAAATAATTGTTTTCTCTGAGTTTGCTGACACTGTGAATTATCTTTACGAGAAACTCAAGTACGGCTTGAGGGTTATGAAATACACTTCGGCAGACTCAACGAAAGAGAACAAGAAGAAGATCGAGAGAAATTTTGATGCAGGAATTGAAGAAAAGGATCAGTTGAATGATTTTGATATTCTTATTGCGACAGATGCGATTTCAGAAGGTTATAACCTACACCGTGCCGGTACAATTTTCAATTATGATATTCCATATAACCCAACAAGAGTTATCCAGAGGATAGGCAGAATAAACAGGATAAACCGGAAAATGTTCGATACGCTCAATATTTACAATTACTTTCCGACAGATAAAGGTGAGCGGGAAACTGGCATAAAAACGATCTCAACATTTAAGATGGCTATGATTCATGCATTGATTGGTGAAGATGCAAAAGTACTTACAAATGAAGAGGAAGTGAACAGATACTTTGCTGAAAAACTCCGTGAAGAGAAAAAAGCTCAGGAAGACGAGTCATGGGATGCAAAATACAGAAATCTTCTTTATCTGGCTCAAAGAACAGATCCGGCATTGTTTGAGGCTGCGGAATCACTTCCGTTCAGAAGCAGGGTCAGAAGAACAAAACAGGTTGAAAGATCCGGAGTGCTTGTGTTCGGAAGAAAAGGCGATGAATGTTCTTTCAAATTTTCGAAGTCTGACGGAACAATCGAAGATATAAATATTGAAGCAGCTTTCAAACTCATGGAAACTGATATATCAGAACAAGGTGCAACAGTTTCAGAAACTTTTGATATTTTATACCAGAATACGAAAAGCAGTCTTTTTACGCATCCATCCAGTTCAAAGGGAGATAAAAAGCAGACGGAGACCACTATCGCGATAAAGTCATTTATAAAAACCAACCCTGAAAAAAGAGAATATCTGACTGAGCTTCTATATGCCGCATCGACACTGAAAGCAATTCCTGAAAGGTATATGAAAATGATAAGAAATATCGATTCAGGTAATGAAAAGAAAGGGATTGCTGAGATCGAGGATGAAATTCCGATGAATTATCTTATAAAAATCAGGAAAAGGGCAAGAGAAATTGACGGCGGAAGGGAAAGCATAATTCTTGCCGAGGAGTTGATTTAATTTTGACCGGAGTTGATTATGAATTTTGATTTCAAGGCACCTTATAAAGAAAGTGAATTTATTCCGTTCATCAGAAACACCTTGTTCCCGAGGCTGGATTTCGGAATGAAGCGGAAATCTTTTAACTGCGGAGATTTTTCACTTAATAAAATAAATTCAGTGGTTCAGCTCGGACAGTCTGAAAAATTTGACCTGGCAATTTATGAAATGACCCATGTCAGTGAAAATGATCCGAGGGTGACTTTAACCCGTGAAGCATTCAGATTTATGCGCAGCAATGTTGAGACTGTTACATCCAACGCACTTATTATATTCAGATCATTAAACAGTGATAATTACCGTCTTTCACTGCTTACGACTGATTATAAAAGGGTCGGAAAAAAGACAGAAAAAGAGCTTTCCAATCCAAGAAGATTCTCATTTTTTCTTGGTCCTGATGCAAAAGTTAAAACTCCTGAAGAATTTCTTATAAAAAAGGGAGCTGTTGCAGATATTGAAGATTTGAAAAGCAGATTTTCAGTTGAAGTGGTAAACAAGGAATTTTATTTAAGAATCGCAGATTTGTTTTACCGTTTCATTAAAGAGGCAAAGTATCCAAGAGATAGCAGAAAAAAGGAATTTGCCGTAAAACTTATCGGTCGAATTATTTTCTGCTGGTTTCTGAAAAAGAAAAAGTCGGTAAATGGGATTCCGCTTATTCCGGAAGAGCTTCTTTCTCTCAGATCACTTGAGAATTTCAGTGATTATTTTCATAGTGTGCTTGAACCGCTTTTCTTCGAAGTTCTGAATACTCCTAAAGACAAAAGAAAATTCGAATCGCTTTTAAGGATATATGAATTTTCACAAACGATTCCTTTTCTTAACGGAGGGCTTTTCGAGCCGGATAATGATGATATATACAAAAAAGGAAACGGGACATTTGGCGTTATAGAAATTGATGATGCATGGTTCCATGATTTGTTTGAACTTCTTGAAATGTACAACTTCACAATTAATGAAAACAGTCCGCTTGATATGGAACTTTCAATAGATCCTGAAATGCTCGGAAGGGTTTTTGAAAATCTCCTTGCTGAATTAAATCCTGATACAGGCGAAACAGCAAGAAATGCAACAGGCAGTTTTTATACTCCAAGACCTATAGTTGAATATATGGTTGATGAAAGTTTGAAAGCATATCTTTCAAGTAATGTTGAAATTGAAGAAGAAACTTTAAACAAACTACTGAGCTGGTCAGATGAAACTCTTGAGCTTTCTAAGGAACAAAAAACAGGTGTTCTGAATGCTCTTGATAAAATGAAATCTATTGACCCTGCTTGCGGTAGCGGTGCTTTTCCAATGGGAATTCTTCAAAAGACGGCTCTCATTCTTGAAAAAGTTGACCCCGACTCAATTGAATGGGTTATGAGAATGGTGGAAAGAATACCGGATTCTGTTATCAGGCAAATTGTCGAAGATCAGCTGCTAAATGAAGACTGGTCGTACAAACATAAGCTTGGAATTATTCAGAATTCAATTTACGGCATAGATATTCAGCCGATTGCTGTTGAAATATCAAAACTGAGATTTTTCCTTTCACTCATTGTTGATACAAAAATTAATGACTCAACTCCGAACAGGGGGGTGAAGCCTCTTCCCAACCTTGAATTTAAAATAGTATGTGCTGATGCAATATTTAAATCTCCTGAAAAAGAGACCATCAGTGAATTTTTTGAAAGAGAACCGTTCTTTGTAAGGCTGGAAGAGCTTGTAAAAGACTATTTCAATGCAAGTAATGATGTGAAAAAAGAAAAACTCAAAGAAGAAATTAAGTCTCATATAAATAAAAAAGTAAAAGATAAAACTGATGAGATCAATAGTATTTTAAAACCTGCAAAGGGAACAAAATTTGAACAGTTATGGGGCGAGAAAAAGAGGGCTGAGGTTGGTGAATTGAACAGAGAACTTGAACTCTGGGACAGTTACACAAACATATTCAATCATCAGAAAGTTGAATTTTTTGACACAAGGTATTTCTTCCCGGATGTTAAAGATGGTTTTGACATTGTTATCGGGAATCCGCCTTATATTCAACTTCAGAATAATAATGGATACTTAGGTGAAAAATACAAAGATCAGGAATATATTTCTTTTGCAAAAACCGGCGATATCTATGCTCTTTTTTATGAACGCGGAGCAGACCTTCTTAAAGACGGCGGACACTTGTGTTATATCACTTCAAACAAGTGGATGAGAGCAAAATATGGGGAAAAACTGAGAGGATATCTTTCTGAAAAAACTATTCCGAAAATTCTTATTGATTTTGGCGGATATAAAGTTTTTGATAGTGCTACGGTTGATACAAACATACTCCTTTTTGAGAAAACAACTCACCCCGGTAAGCTGAAAGCATGTAAAATTGAAAAAGATTTTAAATCATCAATGAATATAGCTGATTACTTTAATAAAAACCATATTGATCTCACAGGACTTAAATCTGATAGCTGGATAATATCATCAGCCGACGAATCAATCATAAAAAGAAAAATCGAAAAAATCGGAACTCCGCTCAAAGATTGGGATATTCAGATATATCGTGGAGTATTGACCGGCTTTAACGAAGCATTCATTATTGATGGAGCGACAAAAGATAAACTTATAAAAGAAGATCCTAAATCAGCAGAAATAATCAAACCGATTCTCAGAGGAAGAGACATCAAAAAATACAAAGCTGAATTTGCAGATCAGTGGCTGATAAACACTCATAACGGATACAAAGGTGTTCCGAGAATTGATGTGAGTAAGTATCCTGCAATAAAAAAACATCTTGAAGATGTTGAAGAAAGAAGAAAGAATGGAGAATTTGGGGAAAAAGCACAAAAAGCTCCGGGATTATATAAAAGAAGTGACCAAGGTGACACGCCATATAACCTCAGAAATTGTGCCTATGTCGGAGAATTTGAGAAAGAGAAGATTGTTTTTCAAGAAATGGTTCAGGAATCATCTTTTGTTTATGATGATAAAAATAATTTCTGTTTAGATACTGGTAGAATAATAACAGGTTCTTCTTTAAAATACCTTGTCGCCTTGATGAATTCATCTCTATTCTTTTACTCTATCAAATCATTTTATGGCGGAGGATCTTTAGGAGATAAGGGCGTTAGAATGAAGCACACTTTTTTTGAAAATTTTCCAGTTCCTCAAATATCAGAAGAACAGCAAAAACCGTTTGAAACAATGGTGGATTTCATACTTTTTGCAAAAGAAAAGGGCTTTGATGCTGAAGCGGATATATTTGAGCAGGTTGTTGACAACATGGTTTATGATCTTTATTTTGCTGACTCAATGAAAAATGCAGACTGTTACATCACTGACAGAATAGTTGAAATGATAGAACCATTCGATGAAAACGAGTCAGATGATTCAAAAACGGAATATATAAAATTACTTGCACAAGCTTTCAAAAAAGATAAAACTGTTCAGCGGTGCATCATTTACAGCAGAATTGTAAAAGAAGTGAAAACGATAACCGGAGGGGGTAAAAATGAGTGAAAAATTAAGCAAACTAAAGGCAGTTGCTGAAGAAACTGTTCCGGCTGTGAAGCTTGAAAAGATTAAAATTTCAAATTACCGGTTTTTTCACGGAACTCATGAATTTGAGTTTAAATCAAAAAATGTTCTGATGTATGGCGAGAACGGAAGCGGGAAAAGCACAATTTATAAAGCGCTTGAGCTTCTGACAAAATCAGATATTAAAAAAGAACTGAGTGAAAACGAATGTGTGTTTTGCTACGATGATGATGTGCAAATTGAATATTTCTTTAATAATAACAAGAGCTTTCCGCTAAGTGTTGATAATTCTGAGATACCTGATGAGATGTCTTTTGCTTCAAAAATTGCTGTTTACAAACCGCTTTTGGATTACAAAAAACTGCTCAAAATTCATTATTCCGAGAAAGCTCCGGCAGAATCAATTAATATTTTTGGGCTGATGGAATATCTTCTTACCGATTATCCGGTCGGGAAAGAAACTTTAAAGGATTTAATGACAGGCGACCCCGATGTT
>JAKLDO010000101.1 GCA_022703485.1 bacterium | reverse complement strand
CCGAAGATGGAGGTTTTGTAAAGTGTGTCAGAGGAGATGCTTCGGGATGTGCAGGATGTGAGAGGAATAATTTTCTTGAAATGGGCAATTTGATAGTTGATCTTGTTGATGTTGATACAAACGAAGTGGTTTTCTGGTATTATGATGACCTTGCTTCTGCTGTTGACTGGGAGGATGCACTTGATTACTGTGCAGGAATTACAGAAAACGGATTGTCAAAATTCAGGCTGCCGACAATAAATGAACTGCTTGCAATTGTTGATAGATCAGTTTCAGATCCTGCTTCTCTCGTGGGTTCTATTCCATCTGACAAATTCTGGACTTCCACAACGGTTCATTCTGCAGTTTCAAATGCATATGCTGTTGATTTTTCCAATGGAAATGTCGAGCATTATGGAAAAACATCGATAGCTTATGTAATATGCGTCAAGTAGCACAATTTGAAACGGAGAAAAGATGCTGCAGGATATGTTAATTGAAAAAACAGACATGTCTGTATTAAGTATGTATTGATATGGAGATTTGAATGAAAAAATATCTTTCAGTTTTGTTTTTATTGTTTTTTATGACTCTTTCAGGGAATGAACCTGTGAACAATCCTGAAAAGACTCTTTTCGAAAATTTTATAAAGTCATGTGAAAATGATCACGGTTTTGCCTGTTTCAGAGTTGCAGATTATTATTTAACTGGAAAAGTTGTTGACAGGGATTTGAAGAAAGCTGAAGAATACAATCTAAAAGGGGCTTATATTTTTGAAATTAAATGTTTTAACGGCTCAAATAATGACTGCCTGTATCTTGCCAATTTGTATGAAGTAGGAAAAAATGTTCCTGTTAATTATGATTTTGCTGCAAAAATATATTATTCCTCCTGTAATGCCGGAAATTGCGGAGCTTGTGAAAGATTATATATTTTACGATACGAATCAAAAATTAGTCCTGACAGCCCGTACCTTATCTGTTCAGAACCTTCTTATATATACTGACCGCCAGTTCAGGTCTGTCCGAAATTATTCCAGCGACATAGTCTTCAGATAAAAATTTTTTTATTTCATCAGGGTCGTTGACAGTCCATACGATACATTTCAACCCTGATATGGCACATGTTTTTCTGAGGTCGCTGTTAAATGTCAGAAAATGCGCCATAAGAAAATCGGGTTTTAGCTTTTTTATCCTGTTTTCAAGATCAAAGTCGCTTTCGATATCAAAGAGAAGCCCCCTTTTTATCTGAGGATGTGCTTCTTGGAGATATTTTATCACAGCATCAAAAAAAGATGTTATTATGAATTTTTCCGGAGGGTAGTATTTGAGGAGAAGCCTTACAGTATCCTCCGTAATGTCCGGTTCTTTTATCTCGACATCAAGCATGATCCTGTTGACGCAGGCCCGGAGCGTGTCTTCAAGTGTCGGGATCTCATAGCCTGTCTCATTTTTGAGCGCCGCTATTTCTGAAAGTTTAAGATTTCTCAGTGTCTGTCCGGCTGCATCTGCATCATGGTGGACTATGAGGCGGCTGTCTCTGCTCTTTCTGACATCGAATTCAATGAAATCAGCCCCGTCTGAAATTGCCGTTTCAAAGCTCTGAAGAGTGTTCTCTCTGGCTTTTTTAGGACTGCCTCTGTGTCCGCCGATGATCTTTTTCTTAATTTTTCCGATCATATCCCTTCCCATGGAAATTTATAACCGAGACTGTACTTCATATTCATTTCGGAAAGCTGTTTCATTAAAGCGGGAGGAACTGGTATTCCGTGTTCTTTTCTGTACTGCCATGCAAGCCACTCTTTTTCACCGGCTGTATATATCCTTTCCTCTCCCTGCGCTTTTTTCGAGTTTCGAAGTTCCCTGAGAACCGTTCCTGCAATTTTCCTGAAAACTGAAGGGTCTATGAAACTTTTTATGTCTATTGCAATGAAAAAATGACCCAGAAGTATGGGTGTTTTTTTCCCTGAACTGTCAACGCCGTTAAGGTCTTTCATGAACTTGGCATTTGACAATGCGCTCGAAAGTATCTCCACTGCCGTGGCATAACCGTATCCTTTGTATCCTGCGGTATCTTCTCCGACTCCTCCGAGCGGGGTAAGAGCCGCAGTGCCTTTTGTCAGCGCGGTCAGAACTTCAGCCGGATCGTTCATGGTCGCTCCTTTTTCTGATATGACCCAGCCGTCAGGAAGTCTTTTTCCCGCCCTTTCATAAGCCTCTATCTTTCCGCGCTGGGCGACCGATGTGGCGCAATCAAGTGAAAAATGAAAATCCTCATCGGTGGGAAGCCCTATCGTGAGAGGGTTTGTGCCGAGCATGTTCTCAACTCCGAAAGTCGGGGCTATCGAAGGTCTGGCATTGGTCCCTGTTATTCCTATCATGTCGCTGCAGGCGCAGATGTCGGTATAATATCCGGCTATGCCGTAATGGGTCGAATTCCTTACAACGGTCATGGCTGTTCCGTGTTTTCTCGCTTTTTCAATTGCGATCTCGACAGCTTTTTTGGATATTACATGCCCGAGACCGTTGTTTCCGTCTATGACAGCAGTGGTATCAGTCTCTCTGACAATGTCTATTACTGTCACAGGATTCATCGTGCCCTGTTCAATTCTGTCAATATAGATCGGTTTAAAACGGCCGATGCCGTGTGAGTCTATCCCTTTTTTATCCGCCGTTATAAGTACTTCGGCAACTATTTCGGCCTGGTCTGCCGGAGTTCCAAGTCTGATAAAAACATCTTTCATGAAATTTTTCAGTAGCGGAATGCCTGTCCATATGCAGTCGGAATATCTGTCTGAGTAGTTCAAGTGAGCCTCCATTTATCCAGAACTTTCTGATTATACAGCATAAATCGGTGATAGCCAATTTATATAGAGGAAAGAGTCTTCAGGGGTTTTAATTTGTCGAACCGTACCAGTAACCGTCAAATTGCGGAACTGATTTGTAGAAAAAGACGAAATTCGTCCGCGCATGTACTTAAAATTTATATGTTGAAACTGTAACAGGGAGGTTTTGATGAGATCTTTTCTGGTTGTATTTTTTGCTTTCATTGTCTCCCTTCCGTTTTTTCTTACCGCAGTCGAGCCGTGTTATTATTACGGTGAAGAGCTTTACTGCCTTCAGTTGAAAAAGGGGATAGTTGCCCTTGATGATGAAGAGTACTTAAAGTTCAGTAAGTCCGGACTCGGAAAGGACCAACAGGTAAGGCACTATGTCGAAGGTGTTCATACCGTAGACCTTTCAAAGCTTCCGGCCGGTATATCCGCAAGTAAAAAAATGAAATCAATCAGAAAGCTTCCGGTGGTTTCTGTTAAAGGAGGTCCTGATCTTCCTCTGACCGGTGAGATAGGTGTGGTTTTCAGGAAAGATGTCACCGACAGCAGTATAAATGAAGTCATGAGGAAGTTTTCGCTTAAAGTTTCAAGGACTATTGAAGGATACTGGGGATACTTCATTTTCAAAACAGCCTCGGAAGACCCTTTCGCAGTTTCAAGAAAGATACATGAGACCGGTCTTGTGAAATGGGCGCAGCCTGTATGGCTTGAAATGCCGGTCCTTACATCGGTCCCGAACGATACCTTCTATCCGGACCAGTGGCAGCATAAAGTCGTAAATTCTGAAGCCGCATGGGATCTCGCAAAGGGAAGGTCTGATGTATTGATAGCTGTGGTCGACAGCGGTGTCGACACTGTCCATTTTGATCTGCAGCTTGTTCCTGGAATGAGCTTTGTTCCATCAGAACAGTCTGTCGATCCAAACATGGGGGCGTTTCAGAACCAGTACATGATGGCGCACGGAACAGCCGTATCAGGCATTGCTGCGGCAAGAGGAGACAACGGATTCGGTGTGGCCGGAGTGTGCCAGCAATGCAGTGTTATACCGGTAAAATACATAGGACTTGAATCATCATATCCTCCGCTGGACAGAAAGTTCAACGCAATTAAATGGGCTGTAGATGCCGGTGCGTGGGTCATCAACAACAGCTGGTCGATAGCGACCGATAAGGACAGTCAGGATAACTGCATTGAGGTTCCGCTTGATAATTTTGTAAAGCAGATGATCGATTATGCCGTTGAATACGGAAGGAACGGTCTCGGCACTGTAATTGTCTGGGCAGCAGGCAATTCAACCTGTGATACTGCACTCAATCCTTCCCTGAACGATGACAGGATAGTTGTCGTGTCGGCGCTTGCCAATGACAGCAGTCTTGTATATTATTCAAATTACGGTGATAACATCGACATATCTTCTCCAGCAGGTGAGTCCATTCCTGAAAAAAGCGGACTTGTCACTACTGATTCCACTCTTAACGGGAAAGGGTTCAATCCGGCTTATAATAATGCCGATAATGCCTATTCCGATTATCAGGATCAGGCTTTCACAAAGTATTTTGACGGAACTTCAGCGGCTGCGCCTGTCGTGGCAGGAGCTATTGCACTGACCATGTCTACAAGGAACGGGATGACATATTCAGAGGCCATAGACTGCATGAAAGCGGCAGCCTCGGTTCCTGAGGCAGAATGCAGTTACGGTGCTAAGGCGAGATGTTTCGGTGCCGGAATACTGAATGCCGGTAAAATGGTAGAGATGGCTGTTAGCGGTGAATGCGGCGGGGAACCGCTTTCTGAAGATGAGCCTGATGAAACAGTTGACGATCAGCAGGATGATGTCACGGAAACCCCTGATGAATCATCTGATAATACTGTGCAGGAAGTAGATAAAATCCCGGATGATCATGATATCGCTGATGATAACGGAAATTTAAATGATGAATTATCTGTAACTGATGCAGAACCGGAAAGTTTTCAGGAAGAAGAGACCGGGTGTTCGGCAATTCTTTTCTAAATACGGAATGTTCTAAAATTTGTTTTTTGTTCTCCGTGATGATAAAATGCAACGAATTTAATAAATGGGATGTTCTGTGAGTCCATATCTATTCTTTCAGATAGATTATATAATATTCTGTTTGGTCACACTCATTATCCTTTTCTTTTTGAGAAAAAGTATCTGCCGTTATTATTGCAAAAAGTATAAAAAGGAGTTCCACTGCAACACAAGGGGTTACTACATATCCATTTTCTGTACTCTTGTTCTGGGTTGGGCCGCAGCGGAATATAAAGGCGAGCTTGTAGATATCAATCTCAGAAAGGAACTGCTTTTTTATGCCGATAGTGTTGCTCAGACGATAAATCCTGAACGGGTTGAACAGCTTTCGTTTTCTCCCGAAGACAGAAAAAATCCTGCTTTTATGCGTATAAGAGAGCAGATGATAAGTTATGGCAGATTCTACGGCGGGTTCAGGGGTATATATTCAGTGACTGAAAAGGATGGGAACATTGTTTTCGGTCCTGAAGATTACGATGTTAACGATCCCATGTCTTCAATCCCGGGAAAAATATACCAGTTTCCCGATGAAGAGATGAAGCTGTCTCTTAGTGATGGAAAAAGAAGAACGGTGGGTCCTTTCAAAGATGAGTACGGAACATTTGTTTCAGCCTATGCGCCTGTATTTTCAAGAACTACCGGTGAAGTCATCATGCTGATAGGTGTTGATATACTCGCAGATGACTGGCAGAGGTCTGTCCTGTCTTCAAGGGCGGCATCAATGCTCAGAACTTTCCTTATCATGATGGTTTTTTTCGTGTTTTTCATGCTAATCGGTATCCGTGGTATAAGCAGCAGGTCGGGATCATGGTATTTCAGACATCTTGAAGCGGAGCTGATCTTTATTATGGGGACAACTCTTGCTCTGATCCTTGGTTATAATGCATATCTTCTGGCAAAAATAAACCATGAAGGTGATAATAGAAAAATAGCGGAGTCGAGGGTTGCAGTCATAAGACAGGACTTTTTTGAGCTCAGAAGAGATCTCGAGTCGATCTCGACCCTGATGAGCAATGTCCGTTTTAACCAGGCAACTTTTAATAAAGCTGTGAATGCGATAGCCAGGTCATCCGCAGTGAGGAGTATACAGTATGCTCATCTTGTGAATGGAACTCTTAGTCCTCTTTATAACTATCCTAATGAAAACAGCATAATAGAAAAGAACGGACTGTTATTGACATCCGGGACCAGTGAAGCGATGTCTCAGGCGGAAGCTTCAGGTTATTCAACGGTATCAAGACCTGTGTCCATCAGTGACGGCAGTTCTACATTTCAACTTTCATTTGTTTTCACGCCTGTATTTTCTGATACGCACAGAAATATAAGCGGATTTATAATTGCGGCTCTTGACCTTGAAAGGATCATGCTGTCGAACCGGTTCGGTGATGTTTCGGGTGATAGCGGAATCTCAGTGAGCCTCATTAATTTGAATCCGGGTTCCATGATGAAAAAAGATCTTAGCTCCGACCTGAGGTTCTTCCCGCTTTTTGTTTTCGGTAATACTTTCGCCATTGAAGTGAAAACTGATGATCCGGAAAGGTTTCCGACGCAGATCGTTCCGGGGATCGCAACGGTGTTCTTCGTTTTTCTTCTCACCGTGCTTTTCTCGATGTTCATAGTTTTTCTCCGTAACAGGGAGATACTTCTTGAGATAATGGTGAAAAACAAGACAAAGGAGCTTGCTGAAAGTGAAAACGATCTTATGACAACGCTGTACTCTATAGGTGATGCGGTTATTTCAACAGATGAGCTGGGTATGGTCAAGAGAATGAACGCCGTCGCTGTTAAACTGACTGGATTTAGTGTTGAAGAAGGTGTAGGCAGAAATGTGAGTGAAATATTCAATATAAAGAATGCCTCAACCGGCGAAAAAATACAATGTCCCGTCGACGAGGTCATACTTACAAGAAAAACAGTTGAACTGGCCAATGATACAACGCTCATATCAAAGAACGGATCGGAGCGGCAGATCGCTGACAGCGTAGCTCCTATAATAGATCCGTGCGGAGGACTGAAAGGGACAGTGCTTGTTTTCCATGATGTTACCGATCAGTACAGGATCAAGCAGCAGCTTGTTGAATCCAATGAAAGGTTCATACTCGCAGTTGACGGTTCTCAGGACGGAATATGGGACTGGAACCTCAGAACTAACGAGCTTTTTCTTTCAAAAAGATGGAAAGAGATGATAGGTTACGGTGAAGACGAGGTGCCGGGGGTCATTGACAGCCTGGAAAGAAGGATTCATCCTGATGATAAGGTCAGAGTGATGAAGGTTGTGAATGACTACCTGAACGGAAGGCAGGAACATTACAGCGTTGAGTTCAGGCTCAGGCACAAGAACGGTTCGTATATATGGGTTCTGGCAAAAGGAGAGGCTCTTTTTGATGAATCAGGAAAGGCTTACAGAATGGCAGGATCGCATACTGACATAACTGAAAGAAAACTTAATGAACAGGCGTATATCGATGCAAGAAAAGAAGCTGAAAAAGCGACTCTTGCAAAAAGCGAGTTCCTTGCGAATATGAGCCATGAAATAAGGACTCCTCTTAACGGCATCATTGGATTTTCAGAGCTTCTGATGAGATCAAGACTTGACCCGATCCAGGCTGGATACATGTCAAATATTTCAAAATCGGCAGATGTTCTTCTTGATGTTGTAAATGATGTTCTTGACCTTTCCAAGATAGAGGCAGGGAAAATGGAACTTGAATCAGAAAACTGCGATCTTCACGCTCTTCTTAATGAATCTGCCGAACTGATAAGACATAAGATACTTGATAAGCCTATAAAACTCGAGATAAGCATAGAAAAAGGTGTTTCGCAGAATGTGATTACCGATTCGCTCAAACTCAGGCAGGTCGTTGTCAATCTGTTAAGCAATGCGGCTAAATTCACGGAACGGGGAATGATAGAGCTTAAAGCTGAATCTGTCAGAAAAACGGCGGACGGAAGGGAAGAGATCAGAATTTCAGTTTCAGATACGGGCATAGGCATAAAACCTGAGCAGATGGAAAAGCTTTTCAAATCATTTACACAGGCAGATCCTTCCACTACGAGAAAATACGGAGGGACTGGACTCGGTCTTGTCATATCAAATAAAATACTTGAAAAAATGGGTTCCCGCATAAATGTTGAAAGCAGATATCAGGAAGGTTCTGTGTTCTGGTTTGAAATTGATCTGGTTCCCGGAGAAAAGTCCGGCATTCCGGTTCGCCAGACTCAGTTTGAATCGCAGGACGCTCTTTTTGTTTCAAGTAAAAAGTTAAGGATACTTGTAGCGGAAGATAACGATATCAACATGATGCTGACAAAAAATGTTCTTGATCAGGCGCTTCCGGCAAGTGATGTTATCTCAGCTTCAAACGGTTCAGAGGCGGTCAGGCTTTACCTTGAATACCTGCCTGACCTTGTATTCATGGATATCCAGATGCCTGAAATGGACGGATATTCCGCAGCCCGGGAGATAAGGTCTATAGAAAAAAATCTTAACAGAAGATCGCCTGTAGTTGCTCTGACGGCAGGTGTGATAAAGGATGAAAAGACCAGATGTTTTGAATGCGGTATGAATGATTACATAACAAAACCTGTAACCGGTTCTATGATAGCTGCTGTACTCAGAAAGCATCTTGTGGAAAATGCGGGAAGAAAGGACAGTTTTAATGAAGAACAGCTTAAAAGCGATATCGGGGATGATCAGGAGCTTTTCAGAAAGCTCATTGATACGGTCAGAACAGAGTTCCCTCAGAAAGTCAAAGCACTTAGAAGATCTGTCGAGAATGGTGACATGAAAGATGCTTTAAGCAGTACGCATGCTTTGAAAGGATCGTGCCTGAGCATGCGGTTCGGAAGAATGGCCGAAATAGCAAGAGAGCTTGAGAGCGTAATAAAAAGCGGATCATCGAAGGACATAGTGATGTCTGTCGTGACAAGGCTTGAGTCAGAGGAAGAGACTCTTATGAAGATCATCAGGGATGTTTAATATGGAGGTATGTCGATGAGATCAGGACTGTTTGCCGTGTTCTTTCTTTTTTTAATGGTATTTGCTGTTTCATGCGGATCTTCTAAAAAAGATGATACTGTAACTGACAATGAAACAGTGAATGACAGCGACACTATAACCGATGAATTCGGTTTTGACCTGAGCGGATACAAAGTTCAGCTTGAAAAATTCTCTGCGCATGTCAGTGCATCGAGAGTTAGCGGAACGAAAGATACGGTTTTTGAAGCAACGGCCTCTATAACAGGCGGAACTCCTGAGGGTGCAGTCACTTATGAATGGAAACTTCCGGCGGAAGGAAGTTTTGTTTCGGGATCGAAAACTGACAGTTCGGTCTCTTTCAAATTCTCAAAGGCGGGTGAATATGCAGTTGAGGTCATACTGAAAGATGCGGCAGGAACTGAGGTCAAGGCTGGTGGCGGTTTTATAATTTTCGAC
>JAKLDO010000100.1 GCA_022703485.1 bacterium | reverse complement strand
ACTCGTAAGACATCCTGAAATAAAAAAAGAGATCCGTTCTATGATATTCTACAGGCTTAATGATCTTGAAAAGCAGACCGGACTTGAATTCGGAAATCCTCAGAACCCTCTGCTGTTATCTATCCGGAGCGGTTCTGCCATATCAATGCCGGGGGCCATGAACACTTTTCTGAATGTCGGAATGAACGATGATTTCGTAAAAAGACTTTCAAAAAAAGAGAATTATGCATGGACATCGTGGGACTGCTACAGAAGACTGATACAGAGCTGGGGGATGAATTACGGAATAGACCGTGATATTTTTGACATTCTTATGGCCGATTTCAAAAAAACATACAAAGTTACCAAAAAAATAGAGTTCAAGCCCGCGGTAATGCGTGAAATAGCAAATGAATACATGAAAGTGCTGGAAAGCAGGAATGTGCCTTTTGAACAGGACCTGCCGGAACAGCTGATGATCTCCATCCGTTCTGTTTTTGATTCATGGAATTCAAGGAAAGCTCAGGTATACAGGGAAAAACTTAAAATAGCGCCGGAATGGGGCACGGCCGTAATAGTACAGAAAATGGTGCTCGGAAATATAAATTACGATTCAGGGACAGGCGTGGTGTTTACAAGAGAACCTTTCACGGGTGAAAAAGATGTGCGGTTATACGGCGATTTTGTCATGTGCAGTCAGGGAGAGGATGTCGTAGGCGGCCTTGTCCATCCTTATCCCGTAACAGAAAAACAGCGTATCGCGATGAAAGATGTTCCTGATGTAAGCATGGAAAAAGACTTCCCTGAGATTTTTTCCGCATTACTCGAAATATCCTCGAACCTTGTAAATAAAAGAGGTTTCGGACATCAGGAGATCGAATTTACTTTTGAAACGCAGAAAAAGGAAGACCTTCACATACTTCAGGTAAGACCGTACCACCAGAATGAAACGCTTTCACTGGAACCCGTGCCTGACTCTGTTTTCATTGCAGGCGAGGGAACAGGCATAGGAAACGGGATCCTTACGGGACGGGCTGTTTTCACAATGTCCGACATTTTAGAATGCAGGCAGAAATATCCGGACGGGCAGGTCATACTGGTCAGACCCGATACTGTAAGCGACGACATAGACATGATATTCGAAGCTGACGGACTTCTTACATCAAGAGGCGGAGCTACTTCACATGCGGCCGTTACTGCCGTGAGACTCGGGAAAACCGGGATTGTGAACTGCAAGTCTCTGCAATTATACGAAAACCTGAAAACATTCAGCATTAACGGTTTTTCACTCAGAGTCCTTGATAAAATAACCATTGACGGAAAAAGAGGCTTTATCTATTTCCCGAAATAAAAACAGGAGGAGCTATGATACAGATCAATTGCGGAACAACAATCGGGATCAACGGTCTCGGAAGAATCGGAAAACTTACTCTCTGGAATCTTCTTCTATCAGGAGACTTTGACAAAATAGTGGTCAATACCGGAAGAGAAGCAGGAAAATCTCTTGAAGACCTTATTGACTACATAACTCATGATTCGACCTACGGGCCGGTTGAGTTTTTTATTTCCGGGTACAGAGGAATTTCTGAAATAAGTATTATTGATTCAGAAAAAGGTGAAACTGTGATGTTCGGGAAAAAAGTAACATTCTTAAGAAAAGCCCGGCTTCCTGAAAACATACCATGGGGAAAGGAGCATGTCAGTGTTGTGATAGATACTACAGGAAAATTCAACGACCCTGCTGAAGAATTGAAAGGACATATATCGGCAGGCGCAAAAAAAGTGATTCTATCAGCACCTTTTAAATTTAAAAACAAAACGAAAACTCTTCCTGATGATTCCATTATGATCGTCTACGGAATAAATCACCAGTCTTTCAACCCGATCTCTCACCATATTATTTCAGCGGCATCATGCACAACAACCGCTCTTGCCCATATGATGAAACCTCTTCTGGATGACCCTGAAACTTCATCAATACTTACAGCCAGCATGTCAACAATCCATTCCATGACTAATTCACAAAGTGTACTTGATTCTGTTCCGTCGGCAGGCACATCGGATCTCAGAAAAAACAGATCCGCAGGAAGCAACATCATATTGTCCACGACCGGAGCCGCAAAAGCGCTTGAATACATTCTTCCGGCAATGAAAAACATCGGGTTTATGGCTGATTCCGTAAGAGTTCCTGTTCCGACTGTTTCATTGATAAACCTGAACCTGACATTTCATTCCCCTCTTGATAGCAACGGATTCCCCGGAATTACAAGAGAACACATAAACAGCATTTACAAAGACGCCTCTGTCAACCAATTGAGGGATTTGTTAAAATATTCAGAAAGACAGAATGTATCCAGCGATCTTAAAGGCTTAATGTATGCAGTTGTGATTGAAAGCAACGATACGCATACCAGAACGGGATTTGTCAATATCCCGCCTCTGATGAATGTTCCTGTCACCCATGCAAAAATTTTCGGCTGGTATGACAATGAAATGGGAAGTTATGTCAACAGTCTGTGCAGACTTGCTTCCTATATTTCAAAAACTACAGCTTAATTTTTCTAATTTTCAGAATTTGGAGGTTTGAGATGAACACTTACACCGGTTCCGTACTTGAAAAATTGAAAAAACATTACTACTGGGAAAAGGAATTTCTTCAAGCAGCTGAAGAAGTTTTTGAATCGCTTGATGCTGTAATAGAAAAAGAACCTAAATACCAGAAATATAATATTCTTGAAAGAATTTCAGAACCGGAAAGAGTTATCATGTTCAGGGTTCCGTGGGTGGACGATTCCGGCAAGATCAGGGTAAATAACGCATACAGAGTCGAGTTTAACAGCGCCATCGGTCCGTATAAAGGAGGCATCAGGTTTCATCCTGCCGTAACGCTTGGAACCATGAAATTTCTGGGTTTTGAGCAGACATTCAAGAACAGCCTGACAACTCTTCCGATGGGAGGAGGCAAAGGAGGATCTGATTTTGATCCGACTGGAAAAAGCGAAGGTGAAATAATGCGCTTCTGTCAGAATTTCATGTCAGAACTGTTCCGGCATATCGGCCCTGACACGGATGTTCCGGCAGGAGATATCGGTGTGGGAGCCAGAGAAATCGGATTTATGTTCGGTATGTACAAAAAACTCCGTAATGAGTTTACAGGCGTTTTCACAGGAAAAGGATTGAACTGGGGAGGCTCCCTTATCCGTCCAGAAGCTACCGGATTTGGTGCAGTTTATTTTTTACAGGAAATGTTAGGTGCAAAAAATGAAATACTTGATGGCAGAACTGTCGCCATTTCCGGATTTGGAAATGTTGCATGGGGTGCCGCTATGAAAGCAACCGAAATGGGTGCTAAAGTGGTTACCATATCCGGTCCTGACGGTTATGTTTATGACAAAGACGGAATAAGCACAGAGGAAAAATTTGATTTCATGCTGGCAATGAGGGCAAGCGGTCGGAATATGGTTAAAGATTACGCTGATAAATTTGGAACGGAGTTCCATCCGTCTGCGAAACCCTGGGAGGTTCCGGTTGATATCGCAATGCCCTGTGCCATTCAGAATGAATTGAATCTTGATGATGCGAAAAAACTGACAGCTAACGGGTGCCGTTATATAGCCGAAGTATCAAACATGGGTTGCACAGCTGATGCAGTTAAATACTCCGTAAATACAACAACCTACGCTCCAGGGAAAGCTGTTAATGCCGGAGGTGTCGCCGTATCAGGACTTGAAATGAGTCAGAACAGCATGCGTCTTAACTGGCCGGAAGAAGCTGTTGATGTAAAACTGAAAGAAATCATGAAAAACATTCACTACTCCTGCCTTCATGCAGCGGAAAAATATGGACAGAAAGGAAATTATGTTGCAGGAGCCAATATTGCCGGATTCAAAAAAGTGGCCGACGCTATGATAGACCAGGGTGTCGTATAAACAAAGGAGAACTGCTATGACAAACACGGATTCAAAAACAACAGTTCTATTGCAAAAAGAAGGAATGGATAAATTCTGGTTTGATCAACGGGAAAAAATAGTTGAACAGTGCGAAGGATGCTCCAGAATTGAAGAAATTAACAGTAAAAAGCTGTGTCTTAAATACATGGTGCCTTCATTCCACTGGGAAAATGATCAGATTTGTGCTTTCGCCACACATGTAAAGAAAGAATTTGCACGATCAAAGAAACGGACCAACCCTCTGAAAGCTTCAAAACGAATGAGCAGAAAAACAAGATAAGGTTTAAAAGCTTAATAAAATCAACCCCCAGCACTCAAAAAATTAATTTTCTTGACCTCACAAAACCTTTCCAATAAAATTTATTACTGAATCTGAATTGATAAATTATATAAAATGAAAACTGGGGTTAGAAAATGACAAAATCAAAAGTCGATATAATAATTTCCGTTATAATGAAATTCCCGCCGAGAGAGTTCAAAAACTGCTATATAGGCATTGCTTCAGAAAATGACAGGAACATTGAAAAGAACATTCCTTTGAAAAATGCCGAGATACTTTTTGAAAAAGCTCCGTCCCATCTGGTCGCCAGGGAACTGGAGGAAAAGTTCCTTAAACTCGGAATGAACTGCGCTCCGCAAAAAAGCCCTGAAAATTCCGATATCGTATTTGTTTATAAACTGAATGAAAAACTGCCTGATAAGAACTGAGTCTATACTTTCAGACCTTCGAGCTCTTTTTTATATTTGATTATATTTGAAATTCCTGTGTAAGTCCTGTATGCACCTTTTTCCTCGACAACGACCGACGGAACAGACCTGATACCGTATTTTCTTGATATATCCATGTTCTCCTCGGCATCTATGATCTCGAAATCAAGCACACCTTTCATCTCATCCTTCGCTTTCGGGCAGTTCGGACAGCTCTTTGTCGTGAAAAGCATCACTCTCTGCGCGAACCTTATTTCAGGATCTATTCTGCCTATTCCGAAACCAGGATTTATCATTGATTCAGGTGACACACCGTAACTGGTCGCACCGTGAGTCTCCTCTTTTGCTTCAGCCATCGAGAAAAGGGATTCCTGTGAGGAGACCGGCTTTTTACCTCTTTTTACCGTAGGATTGGCCGAATCGGACATTCTTGACATTTTCTCCCTTTCAACCTCATATTCCTTTCTCTTTTCAAATTCCTGCTTCTTTCCTTCATTCCAGTGTTCAATGGGCCTGTAATATCCGGTTATTCTGCTGTAGACTTCCGCTTTAGCGCCGCATGTCGGACAGTTCTCGTGTTCACCGGCAAAATATCCGCATTTGTTGCAGATAGTGTATGTCGGAGAGATCGTGAAATAAGGAAGCTTGTAGTTGTAAGAGATCTTTTTCACAAGCAGTGCCGCAGTCTCCCAGTTGGGAAGTTTCTCACCGAGGAATGTGTGGAATACCGTTCCGCCGGTGAACCTTGTCTGAAGCTGGTCCTGTATCTCGAGCGCTTCGAACGGATCGTTCGTGTAATCGACAGGAAGATGACAGCTGTTTGTGTAGAACGGTTTTTCCTTTCCGTTAGCCGCCGTGATTATGTCAGGCCATCTGCTTCTGTCCATCTTTGCAAGACGGTATGTCGTCGATTCAGCAGGAGTCGCCTCAAGGTTATAAAGATTGCCTGTCTCTTCCTGATATCTCTTGAGTTCCTCTCTCATGTGGTCAAGAACATCCTGCGCGAACTTCACACCTTTCTCAGAAGCTATGTTCTCTCTAACCCACGGTGCATTGAGACACATCTCATTCATTCCGATAAGTCCTATCGTCGAGAAATGGGCATTGAAATTCCCGAGATACCTTTTTGTATAAGGATAGAAGTTCTCGTTCAGGAGTTTCGTGCATACGACTCTCTTTATTTCAAGACTTCTTTTTGCGGCGTTCATGAGATAGTCAAGTCTGCTGTAGAACTCTTTTTCGGTCTTTGCGTGATATGCGATCCTCGGAAGATTGATGGTGACGACACCGACGCTTCCTGTTTTTTCACCGCTTCCGAAAAGGCCGCCTGTCTTTTTAAGGAGCTCTCTCTTATCAAGCTGAAGTCTGCAGCACATGCTTCTCACATCGCCGGGTTTCATGTCGCTGTTGATGAAATTCTGGAAATACGGCGTTCCGTATTTTGCGGTCATCTCGAACAGGAGCTTCGCATTATCGGTCTCCCAGTTGAACTCTCTTGTGATATTGTATGTCGGGATCGGGTACTGGAAACCTCTGCCTTCAGCGTCACCTTCTATCATTATCTCGATGAACGCCTTGTTTATCATGTCCATTTCCTTCTGACAGTCACCGTATGTGAAAGCCTGTTCCTTTCCGCCGACTATTGCAGGAAGGTTTTTCAGGTCGTCAGGGCATACCCAGTCAAGCGTTATGTTGCTGAAAGGTGACTGTGTACCCCATCTTGAAGGAATGTTTATGCCGAAAATGAAAGCCTGTATCGCCTGTTTGACCTCTTTATAGTTCAGTTTGTCAACTCTGGCAAAAGGTGCGAGGTATGTGTCAAAACTTGAGAAAGCCTGAGCCCCGGCCCATTCGTTCTGCATAATGCCGAGGAAATTGACCATCTGGTTGGCTATCGTGTAAAGATGGCTTGCGGGAGCTGAAGTTATCTTGCCTGTGACTCCGCCGAGACCTGTTTCGATAAGCTGCTTTAAAGACCAGCCTGCACAATATGCCGTGAGCATTGAAAGGTCGTGAAGGTGGAAGTCGCCGTTCTTGTGGAGCTTGGCTATCTCTTCATCGTACATTTCGCTAAGCCAGTAATTAGCAGTGACTGCTCCGCTGTTATGAAGTATGAGACCGCCTATGCTGTAGGTCACAGTTGAATTCTCTTTGACTCTCCAGTCCTCGTTCTTTACATAGCTGTCGATGATGTTCTTATAATCCACCATCGTTGATTTCATGTTACGGAGCTTCTCTCTCTGCTTTCTGTAGAGTATATAAGCTTTTGCAACTTCAGTATAGCCTGTCTGCTCCAGTGTCTTTTCAACACTGTCCTGAATGTCCTCAAGAGCTATGGCGTCGTCTTTGATCTTTGACTGGAAATTCGCCGTCACTCTGAGCACGAGGATGTCAAGAATATCCTCATTGTAGATCATTTCCGTAGCATCGAACGCTTTTCTTACAGCCTCTTTGATCCTTCCGAGATCAAAAGCAACTAACGAACCATCTCTCTTTTTCAGCTTGAACATCTCTTTCTCCGCGACACATGTAGTTTAGTAAATAGAACGATGAACAAATTACACTATCCCTTGTGTGGTGTCAATAAAAAACATACTATATCTTGTATTTTCTTCCAAATCATTTGAAAATACAGGGTTTTTTTTACACAGCGCTGTTGAATATCGATCTGTTGTAATACTGTATCGCTTCGGCTATATGCGACGCATCGATCTTTTCCACTGTTGCGAGGTCTGCAATTGTGCGTGAAACCTTGAGAATACGGGAATATCCCCTTGTTGAGATCCCCATTTTCTCCATGGCGTTCTTGAGCAGTTTTTCGGCATCATCATTTAGAACGCAGTATTTTTCGATGTCGGAAGCCTGCATCCTTGCATTGGTAAAGTATGAGACACCTTTGAACCTCTCTTTCTGGATGTTCCTCGCTATGACAACCCTGTTCCTGATGATACTGCTCGATTCGCCTGTCTCTCTGCTTCTGAGGTCCTCGAAAGGAACGGAGTTCACGATTATTGAAATGTCTATCCTGTCAAGAAGAGGTCCCGAGATCTTCTGCTGGTATTTATGGACTGACATTGAACTGCACATGCATGTCTTCTTTCTGTCAAAGAGAAATCCGCATGGACAGGGGTTCATTGATGCGACGAGCATGAAGCTTGACGGGAATTTCACTGTACTTGTCGCTCTTGATATTGAGACTTCGCCGTCTTCCATCGGCTGTCTGAGAACTTCAAGCGCATTCCTGTTGAATTCGGGAAGCTCGTCGAGAAACAGCACTCCGTTATGCGCCAGACTGACTTCACCGGGTTTGGGCGGGCTTCCTCCTCCGACAAGAGCGATATGCGAACATGTGGAATGGGGACTGCGGAAAGGTCTTTCACTTATCAGCCCTTTGCCTTTGAGAAGGCTTGAAACGCTGAACAGCTTGGTCGTTTCTATACTTTCCTCCCTTTCAAGCTCAGGCAGTATAGAGGGGATTCTTCTTGCGAGCATCGTTTTTCCGCTTCCGGGGGAGCCTATCATTAATATATTGTGTCCGCCGGCCGCCGCTATCTCGATCGCCCTTTTCGCCTGTTCGTGGCCTCTCACTTCGCTGAAATCGAACAGATGTCTGCTCTCTTTTTTTTCTTCGACAGTTTTGTGGAACACTCGCGGTCCGTCTCTGAGAATGTCGAACAGGTCGTTGAGAGATCTCACTGTTACGACACCGATCTCTGTTATCGCCGCCGCTTCATCGCCGTTGTCATAAGGCACTATGATCCCTTTCAATCCTTTTTCTTTGGCGGTTATCGCAAGGGAAAGCACTCCGTTGACCGGTTTTATCTCGCCGTTGAGAGCAAGTTCGCCCACTATCATGTAACCGTCTATCGTCTCCGGATCTATGCTGTAGATGGATGAGATTATCGCCGCCGCGATCGAAAGGTCGAAGCCGGCACCCTCTTTTCTAATCCCGGCCGGAGCGAGATTTATCGTTATTCTGTTCTGCGGGAACTTGTGACCGCTGTTGATTATCGCAGTCCTCACCCGCTCTTTCGATTCTTTCACCGCACTGTCGGGAAGACCCACGATCGAAAACCCCGGCAGACCCTTGGAAATGTCCACCTCCACATCGATCACACTACCCTCGATCCCAGAAATAGACCCGCTCTTCAATATTGTGAACATAACTCCTCCGTCTCAAACTCACGAAAGATTACACTTCTTGGTAAATTTTGTCAAATTATGATTAGATTTTTAAAACTTGCGAGAATATGCTGAGATTCCTGATTTAATGAATAAATGCGAGAAACGAACTATTTCAGCGCTTCAGTATTCACAATGAAGAAATCAAATTTGTATTTTTTGCTGTGACTCAAGTTATAACAACCGGGGTCTACTCAAGGATCTTCTTTGAAACTGCAAAAAATGAAAATCGCCAAGATCGCTGAGAAGATGATAAAAATCCATCATAGTCTTTCTCTGTAACCTTTTTGCTTTCTGAAACATAAATACTGTAATTTTTCAAAACCTTTGTTTCATAAAGCATTATGTCCACTTTTTCTTCGCTATTATTGTGAAATACTTCTAAATAAGGACTCACTGTTGCTTCTGAAACAAATTCTCCTCCAGATTCTACAAGTTTAACATTTTCGGCACAACCCTCTTCCGGCATTACCTGTTTTGCATTAAATTCAGGAAGATATTTTGAAGGCCATATCTCCAAGTTTGCTTTTTTCTCTTCAGTTATCCCATAAACTAGTGCAAGAATTAACTCACCTTTTTTATCTCTTATTGTATACACTTTCTTATAAATTGGATAACTGCC
>JAKLDO010000010.1 GCA_022703485.1 bacterium | reverse complement strand
GCCGTAATATGTCGTGTTGTTAAGTATGTTGTGGATTGAGGCTCGGGTGAGGGGTTTGTTTGTGGACTTGGATGTGAGGCCTCTGTGGGTTATTTCCTGATGGAGCATTTCTATGCTGTAGTTGCCTGTGGCATAAAGTTCGAAGAGCTGCCGGATCAGCGGAGCTCGGACCGGATCGAGGATGCCTTGCTTGTCTTTGTGCAGGTAGCCAGTCGGGAGGTGATTGATTATGCCTTTGTGCTGAACCTTGTGCTTCATGCTCCGGAGGATGTTATCACGCATCATCAAAACATACGATTTACTAAACATTATGGCGATATCCCACCTGATTAGATCTGCTGAGTTACTGTCCTTTGTGAGGATAAGGTTTTCACGAATAAAGTGCAGGTGTACCTTATCCTCCTTCCTCAGTTCATCCAGAACAATGCTGTCCTTAAAATTACGGAGCAACCTGTCAACAGTGTCCGTGACCAGTGCTATCGTCTGTGTGGCCCGCTGGATCTGTGCCACCACTTCACGGAACTTCTTGCGGCTGCCTTTTGTCGATGACTCCACAATGCTATAGGTCTGGATAATGTTGAGCTTGTGCCGCTGCGCATAGTCCTGAAGACGCTGCAACTGTGCTTCAATACTGTGTCCCATTTCCTGCTCACGGGAGCTTATTCGCGTCATTATAACTGCTTGCATGTAAGACTCCTGAATATAAGTAATCAATATTATTCAGGTTCTTATAACAAGCTGCTGTTTAACATTTTTTTACTTTTCTGTTTATATTTATATAATTTTTAAAGAATGGTTTTACAGTTGAATATTTTTAACTGATTTTTGTGAAATAAATGGCAAATACTATTCCATTAAAAGCTTTGTCTGCATCTCGACAAACTTATTCAGATACCGTTTTACAAGGTCCAATTATGTTGCCGTCTAAGGTGATAGAGACCTATAGTGACAAACAATGGGAAGAATTTGTGCTTGAATGGGCTCATTGTTCTTTAAGCAAAACATATGCTCTTGTAGAGCATTGTGGTGGACCTGGAGACATGGGTAGAGACATTATTGCCTTTCCAGATGATAGGAATTTTGACATATGGGACAGCTATCAGTGCAAACACTATAATCATCCTATTACGCCAAGTGATATTTGGCTGGAACTGGGGAAACTAGTCTTCTATACTTTTTGTGATGAATTTTCATATCCTAGGTACTATTACTTCGTAGCTCCTCAAGGTGTGAGCACCAAGCTAGGCAAGTTAATGAAAAAACCCGATGAACTGAAAAACCAACTCCTTAGCAACTGGGATGACTATTGTTTAAAAAGGATAACTGTCACAAAAGAAGTTCCTCTTGATTCGACACTAAAAACATACATAGCAGGGCTTGACTTCTCCATAATACGATATGTTCCACCACTTGAAATTATTGATCAACACAGAACAACACCATATTATTCTCTCCGTTTTGGTGGGGGGTTGCCTCCCCGCCCAAATAATCTTGAACCACCTCAAGACCCAGCTGAATGTGAAGTTGTATATTTGCAAAAGTTGTTCCAAGCATATTCTGACCACCTTAAGCTTGATGTGAGATGTGTTGACGACATAAATAACAATGATTTGAAGGAACATTGCATTGATGCACGCATTGAATTCTATAGTGCTGAATCATTGCGTACATTTTCTAGAGATACTTTGCCTTTGGGATCTTATGAAAATCTTCAAGATGAGGTTTATTCTGGAATTTCTGATGTTATCCGTGAAGACCATAAAGATGGATACCGCAGAGTTCTTGCAGTGGTAAAAGCAGCTAAGTTATTACAAATTTCATCGCATCCTTTAATTAACAGGATGGTGGTGAGAGACAGAGGTGGTATTTGTCATCAACTCGCGAATGAAAAAGACAATGTAAAATGGGTGAAATAATGCAAAATAGTTCAAAAAGACCTGCCAACTTATTTAATAGTCCCCTTGAGATTGGACTTAGAGCAACTTCTATCTTAAATGAGCTATATCCCCTTAGCTGTTCACTTCAAAGATTGGTTATTTTCGATTATTTAACAGTTCACTCAGATGATGTGTTAGGCGGTCCAGTAGGATTACATCCTAAAACCCCACACAGAAGCGGAGAGCTTTTAATAAGAAGAGACTCTCTTCAAAAGGGACTCTTTTTATATATGAGCAAAAGATTGTTAGAGCGGCGGTTTGAAGAGGTAGGATTTATGTACGCTGCTACTGAATATACAGGGGCGTTCCTTGATACATTAAATGCAAAATATGTGAATGATCTGAAGGAACGGGCTTCATGGTTAATCGATAGATTCGGCAAAATGAGTGATTTAGAGCTTGATAGATATATCCGCTCAAATATCGGTAAGTGGGGAGCAGAATTTGAAAGTGAATCAGTTTTATGGCTGAATGAGGTGGTATATGAATGAGTATGGCTTTTTAATTCAAGAGCTTAAGCTTACTGGACAAAATAAAAAAGAGGCATCCATAACTTTTAAAAATGGTCTGAATGTCGTTACTGGTCCTTCAGATACAGGTAAAACATTTATCTTTCAATGTATTAATTTTATGTTGGGTGGGAGCACTCCTCCCAAAGATATTCCTGAATCAGGGGGATATGATACTGCTCAACTAAATATTTACTCTTACTCATCCCAATCTGTTTTTTCATTGACACGGAGCTTAAAAGGAGATGGTCACTTCAAAGTTCTACATCAAGGGATAGAGAAAGTGCTTGCTGCAAAACACAGTGCAAAGGACGAAGACAGCTTGTCTGGACTTCTTCTTCGCCTCTCTAATTTTAATGATAAGCGACTTAGGACCAAAAAGAATGGCACTACACGATCAATGAGTTTTAGAGATGTAGCTCATTTGTCTATCATTTCAGAAGACGATATTATTAAAGAGAGTTCTCCCGTGATAACAGAACAGTACATTTCAGCAACTGTAGAAAAATGTGCATTTGCTTGTCTTATATCTGGAGAGGACGACTCATCCATTGTTCAAGTCGAGGACGCAAAAGAGAAAAAACGTTCAAATCAGATAAAAGAAACTGTATCCAACGAGTTTATTTCAGCTACTGCTAAGAAAATTGAAGCACTGGGAATAAAAAACGACATAGAGTTCATAAGGCAGGAGCTCAAAAAGCTGGATAATTGCATCCTAATGTATAATAATGAGTTGAATAAAGTCAGGAACGATATCCAGCTACTTGAAGAAGAGCGAAAGGCTCATTGGGAGAAATTGACAAAAGCTGAGTCCAGACTCAATGTTGTCAAGGAATTGTCTCTGAGATTTTCTTTACTCCATGACCAATATCAATCTGATATTAATAGGTTGGACGCTATATCTGAGTCGGGAAAAAGATTAGGAGAAATCTCTTCTGATCATTGCCCCTTTTGTGGTGCTGAATCCTGTTATCATAATATTGAAAAGCAAGAACATCAAGTTGATCCTCTCGCTTTTGCCATAGCATGCGATTCTGAAATGTTAAGAACAAAAGGGTTGATTGCTGACTTGGAGTTAGCTCGCAGGGATGTTAATAACGAAATAGGGCAGCTGGAACAAGAAATAAGACAAACACAAGATCAATTGGGAATCGTAAATGCTCAAATTAAGGATGACCTAAAACCAAATGCTAGTAGGATAATTAAACAGCTACAAGAGTGCCAGAAAGGGAAAGAGATCCTTTCGATAGGAATATTCATGAATGAGCAGTTAAATGAGTTTGAAGGTATAAAGCATAATTTTATGGACGAGTCTTCATCAACAAATGAGAAAACAATATTTGCTGAAGTTGGGACACGCTACACAGAAGCATTTGCTAAAGAAATGGAAAAAAGGTTGAGAGCGTGGAATTTTCCAAATATTGATAGAGTCGTGTTTGATCTTAAAGATTATGATGTTCTATTATCAGGAGAGAGAAGAACGAGCCATGGAAAAGGTGTCCGCGCTATAACTCACGCTGCGTTTACGCTTTCGCTTCTTAGGTATTGTATTGACAACAACCTGCCTCATTCAAAGGTTGTTGTGATTGATTCTCCTCTTGTTGTATACAAAGAGCCAGAAACTACAGAAGAGGATTTTTCTATTGATGTTAAAGCAGCTTTTTTTACAGATATTGCTAAGTCTTTTCAAGATGCTCAAGTCATTATTCTCGAAAATGAGGTGCCTCCAGATAATATAATTAAAGACGAAACAGCTAATATAATACAATTTACAAAAACCGACCTTGGGCGATCAGGATTTATACCACAATCAAAAGGAGTGGACGATGAACAGTGAAGTAATACAAGGAGATATAGCGTTCTTAAAAAGCAACCTTGAACTTAAAATGACAGCTAATGAAGCTATGATCTATGTGAACAACCATTTCAACTAGGAGCGATGATATGAGAAACAACATTCGTTTTGACTTGTCTGACTGGCTACTCCATTTTTTTAGAGAAATTGATTTGCAAAGCTCCAATTCTATCATTTTCCCAGAAGATATGGGGTTCAGCAACATCCATGAAGATGATATTTTATCCCCTCTGTTTATGTTAAGGTGTGCAATCAGACATGGTCGTTTATGGGCTACATGGGCAAAAAGAAATGGGAAGCGAACTATCTACGGACCAAATCCAGCTGTTTGCTTTACAGAAATGCCTATAGCAGCTTTTTTGGAATCGAGTAAGCAGAGAGAAGCTCAAGGTGAAGCAATGAGTTCCTTTGCCTTGGTTTTTCCTAAAAAAGATATGTTCAAAGCAGATGCAATTCCTGTCATATATGGGTTGAGTGATAAGACAGTAGTGGTGCCTTCAGGTGAAAAATATAAAAAAAGAATATTTGACCCAAAGATATTACCAGAAATAGAGCAGTTCAGGTATGTGACATACAATCCTGGATCGAATTATCCTGTTGACTGGACACATGAAAGAGAATGGAGATGGCCTTATAGAGGTGATTTGTCTGGTTTTGAAAAAGAGCTGGAAACATATGGGATAGTGGACGGTCCAGATGATATCCCGGGGTTTGATTTTTATCAAAATGGAATTAAAGAGATGGGAGTCATTGTAAAGACACAAGAACAAGCACAATGGGTTATCCACGACATTCTATGTCTAGTCGACAGGGGGGTAATTCAAAAAGACACTTTTGGATTTGTGCTGCCAGTTGATAAATTATCATCATATGACAAGCTAAGAGAACCGAAAAATCTTTCAGATATAATATCTGAATCATTAATAGACTTAGAGCCATATTTTTCGATATCTGAAACTGAGTTTGATAAGATAAATAAAGATTTTTCAACTATCGTATCAGATGTCGAGAGAAATTCAGGTAATCCAGAACGAGGAGAAATTGGGGGATGTTGGCTTTGGATTCTTGATAATACTTCGATATTAGCAAGAGCTTTAATTTATAGTGAACGGTTGAGAGTTTCTAAGGATAATAAGTATTTAGTTTGGCTTGATGAGTTCTCAGATATGAGAAGCATGAGTCAAAGAGAGGCAATGACAGAGGAGGTTGCCTCAAAAATCACAGAAAAGTATGGCGTAGAATGTGGTTATTATTCAGTTTTGGGGTCGAATGATGTTAATAGGGTTCCATTTTATGTCTCAGATCATTTAGACAATAATATGTATTATAACAAGAACTAGCTGGAAAAAGTCCACAAACAAACCCCTCACCCGAGCCTCAATCCACAACATACTTAACAACACGACATATTACGGCTCCTGCAAGGCCTTCGGTGAGATCTACACCCCGGACATCCATCCCATCGTAAGTTACGACCTCTGGCAGCAGTGCCAGGAGATCCTGCGGTCACGGGATCTGAATCCGCATAAGGTAAGCGGTAAGCCATTCCAGTTCAGGCGCCTAATTACATGCAGTGCGTGCGGCAGCTGCATCAGCTTCATTGAGAAGAAGAACCGGTATGTGTATGCATATTGTGACACCTGTCGCTTACAGGAACGGCCGTACAGCTACTTGCGGGAGGAGACCCTGATAAGAGCCGTCTCGCAGGAATTGCAGCGCCTGAGGCTGAATGATGAAATGTATACAATGGCTGTCTCAAAACTGGCGGAAATACCCGGTGATAACCTCGGGGGGTACTCATTAGACGAGTTTGGAACTCAGCTGGGTTCTCTGAAAGCACAGATTTCGCGACTGATGGATCTTTACCTTGAGGGCGGTATTGACAGCAGTGAGTACAGCCGGAAGCTCGCAACGCTGAGGTCTGAAGAGGCGAAGTTGACACTGCTGAAAGAAAGGAAGGCGGCGGATATGAACCCGTTCAGGCAGCTTGCACAGGTGCTGACGATTGTGCAGAATGCCGCGGAGATCTTCAGGAACGGAAATGCGGAGATCCGGCACAAACTGCTGGAAATGATGTTTCACAGCATAGAGCTGAAAGAAAGAAATTTAGTGTTTACTGTGAGTTATGCTTTCGATGCGGGGGAAAAGTTCCAAGACAAAAAAAATGGTCGCGGGGATTGGATTTGAACCAATGACCTTCGGGTTATGAGCCCGACGAGCTACCAGCTGCTCTACCCCGCAACCTGTTTGCAGGGGATATACTAATTACGAAGGAACGGTTGTCAACCTTTATTTTAAGTTGAATGCTCTTTTTCTGAACACGAAAAGAAGCCCTGCAACTGCCGCAAGAAGATAAAGCACTGAATTAACTGCATTTTCATCAATGACCGTTGCCGAACATCCTTCATCTTCCTCATCAATGACCGTACCACAGGTTATATCGCCTTCTTCACACTTGTTCCAGAACTCCTTGGATTTAAGCGGAAGTCCCATTACATCGACAGATTTATCAAGATAGACCTTTCCGCCGAGTATCTCAAGCTGTGCCATTTCATTTGACGGGATCGAGAAATCGCATACGACAAGAAGATATTTCTCCTCGTTCTCGCTGTATGTCACAGGCTGACTGAGAGAAACTTCAAGCGTAGTCGACATTGATGAAGCCGTTGCGCTTCCGACCATGATATCACCGGTCGAACTGCCGTCCTTGTTCGCATCCACATATATCCTTACTACATTTATACCTTCACCGAAAGCGACCGATTTAGTTGCAGATTTGAATCTTATCTTTTCAAGTGTGTTGGCGTGTTTGAGGGCCTTTGTCCTGATCTGCATCACGGCAACAGCCTTGTTAAGATCTGACGGAGCCGGAACAGCAGGATCGACAGCGCCTTTCGTGAATATGAACACCTCTTTCGTGGGCTCGAACTTGTACTCAGCGAATTTCATCGGAGTCGGAGACATCTCGGCCTTTGCATTGCCGCCGTCCTTTACACCGAAAGCTTCCACCACATCTATTGATGAGTTGAATATTGCATTTACGGGAACATCATCAGGAGTCGAGTATGTTGCATCGGAAACAATGAGGAAATGATGAAGAACGCCTGTTTCATAGACAGTTGAACCTTTTTTGAGCGCAAAAGAAGCGTAGTTTGATTCAACGCCTGCCGCTTCAGCAACTGCAGTCTCACCTTCCGAAACGGCACCGTCCCCGTTTTTATCATAGACGAGCTTTAAGTTGGTAAGAAGCACTTCCGTTTCCTTTTCAATTACCGTTTTAACAGATTCAAAGTAATAGAACTTATCCGTTGCACCTGTCGATATCATGCTGAACTGACCGAGAACCACGCCTGTCGAAGGAGCAGGAATGATTATCTCTGAAGAGTTGACCGGGGAGTTCTTGCCCACGGCAAAAGTTATAGTCGCATCTTTTGTGAACTTGTCTGTATCAAGCACGCACTGACCGTCAGAGTTGCACACTTCACCGTCACCGCAGTCCTCATCCTTTTCACATCCTTCGCCGGCAACGCCGCCGCATTCAGTAAGATCCGGATTTTCGCACTCGGCCGCTGAAGGACATGAGCCGGAAACGAGTCTAAGCGGGATAGAAGTATTCGATTTGTAGACCTTTCCGCTGTCATCGTTTATCAGAGCAGTATTCTCAATAACCTCATGCTTCTGAAGATTCGGATTGGGAAGGACCTTGAACCTTACCATGATCGTCTCTGGACATTCCATTGTCAGAGGATCGCAGTAACCCAGAGCATCAGCGACAAGATAAGGCTCCGAAAGGGGGAACTGCCCGTTCTTGTCATCTATCTTCTTCCATTCCTTACATACATTGGCCTCTTTCCACTCCTTGCATATCTCAGTTGTTCCGGCCACATAGCTCACCTTGTTAGTAAGCTTGTCCTGAAGAGTTACATTCGTGGAAATATCGTCACCCCAGTTCTGGATCTTCACAGAATAATAGAAAGGACCGGTAAAACAGACCTTATCGGCTTCAGGAGCACAGCCGCAATAACCTTTCTCTCTGCCCGAAGGTGTATCCGGGTTGGGCGGAATATCATATCTCGGAGCCTTGGTATCGACAGAAACGACCATATAGTTGGTATAAACGACATCTCTGTTCGCTCCGATCTTGAAGAACATCATCGTATCGCCTTTCTTGAACTGTTCGTCAAAAAGGCTGTTCGTCTCTGCATCCATGAGGAAAGTATCGACATCCATCGTGTATTCAAGAGCATCAGCATTTGGACTGTTGGGATCGCCGCCGGCACAGGTCGGGAAAGTATCCTCCCAGCCGTAAATACTGGAAATTGAATTATAGGTCTCTGAATAGTTGAACGGATTGCCGTCTGAATCCTGGAATTTCGCAGGATTACACTCGTTCTGAAGGATCACAAGACTTGTCGGCGGAGTCGTGGCGCCGGTCACCTGAAGCCCCTCAGGAGGACATGCTGCAAATCCTCCACCGCAACCGCTTGAATAAGCAAATCCGGGGTCGCCCTCGTTAACAGCAAATGACATCTTAACCATCGGTTTATCGGGAAATTCAAATCCCGAGACAGTAAGATCGACCTGCTGACCTACATACTGGCTGAAACCGTTGTAGATATAGACCATTTTAGGACTTACCTGAATTGATCTGTAAACAAGTATCAGAGACCATCCGCATGCAACAGTCGAACTGTAAATACCGCCATTAACCTGAGATATATACTGCGGATCGTTCGTGCAGGTAACATCGCTAACAGTATAGTCTCCAAGAAGAGAGATACCGTCTGAACCGTAACCTGCCTCACGGCCGTATTCATGAATCTGCGTAAAAAACTCTGTCACATCGACACGGTAAGTATAATATCCGCCGTAGATCGTGCCGGCATCTTCAATTGCAAGACCTTCAAAAGTGAAGTCCTGAACACCGTTGTTAGCATCTGTGCCGATCGCACCCTGTCTCGGTGCAACAACATTCAGCATATTAGTAACGGCTCCATCGGCAGACAGGAAGTTGATCGTAGCAGTGTTGTCTGTCGGAAGCATAGTGGCATTAGGAGCAACGCTTGTTGTCCAGACGAGGTAAGCCGCCTCTACATATGCATCCGGCGGAACATGTTTTGATTCAAGTTTGAAAGTACTTTGAGTAAGACACGTATCAGATTCCGGATTGCTGGGAAGATCACATCCTACCTGCTGATTGGAATTTGCACCGTCGCACTGAGTACGGATGTTATTTGTCATAAGTGATTTGAACATAACAAAATAATCAAAACTCCCTGACTCCCACTGAAGTTTCCTGCCGTCGAGTTCTGACACATTGGGTCCGATGTTAGTCCCGGTGAACGCAAAAAGCGACAGCGGAATGGATAACATAATCATTACAAACAATAAACGCCTCATGATCTCCCTCCGGAAAAATATTTAAAACACCGATTTTTAAGTATCACAGACACCGGAAAATTATCATATACATTGAATTTTGAATGTCAAAATGAATTTTTTGAGGAACAGTTCAGAAAACTATCAGTTTTTGCGCTCTTTTCTTGAGAAGAATACAAATGCCGCCGCAATTGCAGCCATGAGCATGAATATTCCTGCATAGCCTTCACCTTCAGCGGCTGTTACAGAACATGTGCAATTGGGATCACTGCCGCATTCTTCATAAAGAGGATCGCAGGTATATGAGTATTCCTTTGAATTCACAGGAGTTCCTAGAACATCCTTGTCGCTTCCGGTATCAACTGAGAATACCTGTATCTGGAACGATTCGCCATCAGAAAGAGCAAGATTCGCACGGATGGTAAGATATTTCTCCACATCGGCTTCGACAGGGATCTCAACTTTGAAAAGATGGCTCTGCGTACTGTCTGTAGATGCGGCTTCCGCTATTTTGGTGTCACCTTTCCCATCATTGTTGGTGTCTTCATAGATCGCTATGCTTGTAACACCGCCGCCGAATGATGCCATTGTCGTTTTAGGGATCTTCACCTTCATGTTCGTGATCTTGTCTGCCGAACCTTTTGAGACAACTCTGAGCTGAAGGATGTCATGAGTACCGTTCATTTCGTTCTTTGCTGGAACTGCCGGGTCGTTCGGACCTTTTGTGACTATGAAAGCATTTTCAGGCTCGAACTGGAACTTGCTGAAACTGAGCGGAAGACCTCCGATCTTCACTGCACCGTCATCGGAAAGTGTTATACCACCGTCCTCAATGCTCGGAGTGAAAGAAGCGTTCCTTGAAATTGACTCGCCTTCAAGATAGCCTGCATCTGCAACAAATATGAGATTGTTTATTTTATTGCCCCAGAGCCTGTTCGCCGGGTCTGTGGAAGCGAAGTTGGCATATTCGCTCTTGAGGTCAGATGTTCCGAGCTGAGTTTCACCTGCATCAACGATACCGTTACCGTTTGCATCGTTGACAAGTCTGATGTTCGAAATTGCAATATTTGAATCATCTGATTTTATTTTCATCTTGAGCTTCGCAAGATTGAAATAGCATTCACTTCCTGATGCGGCAGCAAGAGCAAGCTGGCCGAGAACAAGGTTTTCCTGAGGAGCGATGAATATTACATCACTTACAGGAGAGTTCTTTCCTACAGAAACTGTAACATCGCTGTCTTTGCATCTTTTTATTGACGGATCAGGTATACAGATCTTATCTTCCGGATCGCAGATGTAACCTTCATCACACTGTTCATCATTTTCACATCCTGCAGAAGCGTCACCGCCGCAGTCATCAAGTTTAACCTCTTCCTGTATGGAAACACAATTCGCTGTCTCGAGTTTAAGCTTTACAGGAAGACCAAGGTTCGTTTTATAGGTCGGGAAACCTGTTGTATCGATGCTTGCAACATTTTCAAGCACAGCGTTCTTCTGTGTACCGTCTTTAACTTTCGCTCTGAATCTTATCATTATAAGGTCTTCACAGCTGAGATAATCTGATTCAGCACCGCAGAAATCGACTTTATCCGCAACCTTCACACCTGCTTCAAGCGGGAATCCGCCGTTATCAGGCACTTTTATCCATTTCTTTGCTATTTTCTTGCCGCTGACAGTTATAAACTCATTTGCATATTCAGTTGAACCTGCAACATACTCCATACCGTTCGGGACAGTGTCTTTGACAACTACAGCAGGTGTTAGATCATCACCCCAGTTCTGAACCCTTATTGTGAAAACATGGTCAAGCTTGTTCTCGCACCACTTGCTTTCCGGGTTCAAAGGATCGACCGCTACATTGGCAGGGGTACATGCAACTTTCTCAGGCTGACCCGGAATGTCGAATCTGGGAGCCTTCGTATCGACCGATACCACCATATAATTAGTGATGACCTGATCTTTGTTTGCACCTATTCTAAGGCCTATCCTCGTTCCTCCTTTGTTGAAGTGGGATGCGTAGGAACCGTCAGAAGCTGAATCCATTACGAAAGTATCAGCATCAATACTGTATTCGATCGTCTCATAGTCCCATACAGGCGGAATGCCGCCGATGCATGCCGGACTTACATCAGCCCACCCGTAAGCTGATGATATTGAGTTGTAGATCTCTGTGTAGTAAAGTGTGGTCATGCCATCAGTTTTATATGCTTCAGGGTTGCACTCATTGCTTATAAGAAGCCAGCCGACCTGATCACCCTGAACCTGAAGACCTTCCGGAATAGCCGGCCCGCCGTTAGGATTTTCAAGATCAGCAAGATTGGGGTCTCCTTCGTGGGTATTAAGAGTGATCCTCACTTCAGGATCTGTCGGGAACTCGAAACCGGTAACATTGATTTCGCTTTCTTCATGCCAGTAGGACTTAAAACCGTCATAGAGATATATTTTCTTAGGACTGATCTCCTTTGAAGTGTATATCATTATTATTGACCATCCAGACACCATAGAAGTTGAACCCAAATAACTTTCGTCACTTGCACATTTAAGGTCTTTCATTGTGTAATTACCATAAAGCGAGTATCCGTCGTACTCAAGTCCGAGAGCACGGCCTTTGTCGTGAATGGATTTAAAGAAATCTGTGACATCCACCCTGTATGTGAAATAGCTGTGTGTCGGGTCATCAATATCTTTGAACGCATCGAACTCAAAGCCCTGAGCTTCAGACACTTTATATGCCTTTTTGCCTTTAATGACCTGATTTTCAGTTATTCTTCCATCTTCTGAAACAAATGAAAGGGTAACTTCGTTATCCGTTATGTCGTTGGCTTCAGCTATCGGAACAGCTCCGGCCCACACGAGGAAAGCTCTTGTTGTAAAAGCGTCCGAAGGGATATGGGAAGCATCGAGCGGATATGTACTGCCGGTCGCTTCATCCATGCAGGCATCAGCCTGCGGGTTGCCTGAATCGGCCTGAAGGTTCTCAAGAAGGGTCTTGAACATTACATGATATCCGTAGGCACCATCCTCCCATTTCAGCTCTTCATTCCTGTAGACGGAAACTTCGGGACCGATGGCCTTGGCTCCGAGAAAAAGCGGAGCGAAATACACAGCCAGAAACAAAATAAATAGATTTCTGTACATCACACACCTCAAAATAACTGTTGAAAGTCGTTACAACAACACAATGGCTTATGATAAACAATCGTCATTTTTTGTCAATCAGATATAAGAAATATTTTTAATCAATAAATAAAAGACTGCAGCCTCCTTCATCATCAACCGCCTCCTCTTCCTCTGAAGGAGCAGGATTGCACTCGCTGTCAGTTTCATCACAGCTGTACTTGAACTCTCCGGTGCTTACCGGAAGACCGGCAAAAAGTTTATATGTTGAAAGAACCACATCATTTTCGTTGATATAGAAAAGCGTTGTCTGTCCGTTATACAGCTCAATATCAGCTTTTATGACAAGATATTTCTCTTCACCTTGAGCCAGATCGGCCTTTCCTGCCGGCACATCGAACTTAACAAGCTGTACAGGCATCTGGAAATCAGCCTGTTCCGAGATCAGTTCATCACCGTCACCGTCACCGTCGGAATCTATGTAAAGTGACATTTTTTTCACACCGTTACCGTATGAAACTATGTTCCCGTTGAGCCTTACAGATATGCTTTTCACTGAATTCCCGCCGTCAAGCGCTTTTACCGACAGATGCATAATATTCTGTTCTTTGTTCATATCCCTCCATGACGGAGCGGCGGGAAAATATCTTCCCGATGCAAAAAGGAAATACCCTTTCTCCGGTTCGAATGCGAATCTCGGCAGCGTAACTTTGTCAGGAAGTGACGCCACAGCCACATCGCCTGCATTAGTGACCTTTATCTGTTCTTCACTCCCCTGAAAAGGTCTGAACTCCATTCCGAACTCCCAGATCTTCTCAACAGCCTGTCCCATAGAAAAATCCCCCACAATAAGGAAATTCTCGGCTGTATTCATTTTGTAAGATGCCGTTTTCTTGCCGAGCTCGAACTGAACCTTGCCTGCCGTTTCAGAAATATTAGTCCCGACAACCTGTTCAGAACTGTCAAAAAGGCCGTTTCCGTTGCTGTCATAAACAAGCCTCATGTTCTCAGGAGCAATCAGTGTACTTGAAAGTATCACTACAGCATTGAGCTCTTTAAGAAGGAATCTTTTCCCTTCATCGCCGCCATTATACGCATTTACCGCAAGCTGTCCCAGAACAATGTCCTTTGCCGGATGCTCAACAAAGATCCTTTTCGATCCGAGTGAGTTGGGATTTTTCAATCCAGCGGTTACAGTGACAGCGGCATAAGTTGAAAAAGTGCTCGTTGTCACGATGCATGAATTATCTTTGCAATCCATTCCTTCCGAGCAGTCATCAGGGCTTTCGCAGCTCCAGTCGACAGCTGTCAGATTAAAATAAAGTACAGCAGAAACAATAATTACAACCAGTTTTTTCATTGATGGTCTCCACACTTAAAATCAACACTGGTGATGATACTACATATTGAAAGGTGTTTGTCAAAGATTGGAATTAAAAAATGCTTCTATGAATTTTTTCTCAAAGAATAAAGACCCTTGAGAGCTCCGAGAAGTACAAGTATTGCAAATATAAGTGACATCGTTATGTCGTTCTGATCCACACTCACTGTGGAGCATGAGCATCCGTCCTCCTCTTTAGGCGGCTCGGGGCAGATATCTCCTTCCTTGCATTCAAATGCGAATTCTTTCGATTTGATGGGAAGCTCAATAACAGTTGCGCTGGTGTCAGACACTTTTATGCCAGCTGTCGGGATCTCTATTTTCCCTGCCATCACAGTTCCGTCGGATCTCTTGACCATATCAAAATCGACATTGACAACGAGATATTTCTCCTCACCTTCAAGATAAGAAAGAGGCTGTATGAAATTCTCGAAAATTACAGAGCTCGTAACAGCATCGAAACTGGTCATCTCGGCAACTTTAACATTACCCACACCGTCTTTGTCGCTGTCTATCCAAAGCGAAATGCCTTCTATGCCGTTCTCTTCACCGAATTTGACATAACCGCCGCTCACAGGAACTTTAACTGTGAACTTTGTAATGCTGTTAGCTCTTTTTACCGCTTTTGTCTTGAGCTGAAGAACCGGAATATCATTGTTCATTGTATCAATACCGGGGACCGGAGCATCTTTAGGACCGACTGTCACGATAAAGAAATCTCCAGTCGGCTCAAGCATGAACTTTGCAAATTCAGCTTCACCGGCAGATACCAGTGTCGTTCCCTGATCGCTTATTGATATGGATGTTTCCGACTCAATATAGAAATTGAAAGTCGTATTTCTGGGAATCTCTTCGGAGTTGTAGTCAAGTTTGGTTCTTACAAGGAAATAGTTCAGGGTCTTGCCCAGATACTTTTTCTTATCTTCAAAAGGTTTGTTATTATTTATGAAGAATTTTACATAGTTTGTTGTGATCTGATTTGTGGCAATGATCTGATCATCTGCATCAGCAACGCCGTTGCCGTTCGCGTCATGTATCAGCTCAAGGTCCTTGAAAGAGAAATTTTTGTCACTGTCTGTATTAATGTGAACAACGACAGAGTCAAGATTGAAAAATTTATCCTCTCCGCAATTGTTGACCATTACTGTGAACTGACCTACTGTGAGCAGTTCGCCATCATTGTCCTTGGGAACGATTATCTCGGTACCTTCCGACTGAGGCGAGTTTTTGCCTATTGCAAAATCCGCTGTGGAATTGAAACATGTTTTTGCCGGATCATCAACACAGGTGAATTCCTGACACATATATCCGTCAGGACATACGCCTATTCCTTCTCCGCATGTTTTCGGCGTATTGGTCCCGCCGCACATTTCGGGTGTGGGAGAAGGGCACTGGGTATCGGTGACACACTTTGTGGGTTTCAATTTGAGCGGGTAGGAAAGGTTGGTCTTATAAGCCTCTTCGCTTTTCTTATCCTTTATGGTCGCCATGTTGTTGAAAACATAGTTCTTTGAAGTTCCGGCCTTCGGTTTGACTTTATATCTTATAAGTACTGTATCAGTGCAGGACCAGTTGTTTTCATCGCAATTGACCATTTTGGAACTGACTTTGTAACCTGTCCCGGAAAGAGGGAACACCCCGCCATTCTTGTCAGGAATTACAGTCCAGTCAACATATGTATCGGTTTCAGAATCATATTGAGTAGCCATTTCAGTTGAACCTGCTATATATTCAAGCTGTTTGTCAAGCTCATCTGTGACCACTACATCTTCAGCATCTTCGTCGCCCCAGTCCTGAACCTTGATGAAGTAGTAGAATTCTCTTGAACTGGAAACAGTTTCGCAATAATAATCAGGCTCCTTTCCATCATCGTCAGAGCCGCATGCACAGAAATGTTTCTCTCTGTCAAGCGGGAAGTTCAGTTTTGATTTTGTCGTATCACTGGCTTCCGGCGGAATATCGAAATTGGAACCTTTGTTGTCGACCGAAAGAACCATGAAGTTCGTGAATATGGCGTCCTGGTTGACCGAAAGCGAAATGTCCATCGCTGTGTTACCTTTCTTCAAATGTTCCTGAAGATTGATGTTCGTTTCACTGTCAAGAAGGAAAGTATCAACGTCTATACCGAAATTCATTGTTGCATCATCAGGACCTGAAACACATTTGATCTTGTCCTCTGTCGCGGCATCCGGATTCCAGTTTACGATAGATGATATTGAATTGAATATCTCGACATATGTTCCCATGAGCAGATTGCAGTCATTGTACAGCCTGAACTTGCTTGACGCTCCCTCACCCTGAAGGAAAATACCTTCCGGCGGAAGACTCGGTTCAACAAGTTTAGGGTCGCCTTCAGCTATCATGCTGGTAAGACGGACAACCGGGAATTTCGGAAGTTCAAAACCGCTGACCTGAGCAATAGATTTGTCTCCCTGAACGAATGCTAGTCCGTTGTAGAAATATATCTTTTTGGGTCTTATATTCTTTGAACGGTAGACGAAAAATACCGACCACGCACTTACCATTGTTGTTTTGCAACGGTAATGATCGCTCTCAGTACATTCAAGATCGCTGAAAGTATAATCGCCGTAGAACATTTTCTCTTCGCTCTTTTCAGCGGCGGCATTAGCCTCCATGACACTTGTGAAGAAATCCGTTATATCGGCGCGGTATGTGAAATATCCGAGGTTCTGGTCCGCCAGTGTTGAACCTATGCTGGATTCAGAGCATCCGATGGTCACATCATCTGTAAAAGTGATACTTTCAAATTCGAAGGTTTTTTCAGTATCTTCATCGCCTTCACTGAGAAGTTTGCCTGTTTCACCGACAGTTATGACCTGTTCGTAAGTTACGGGGTTTTCTGTGCTCTGTGTGAATTTAAGTTTTACGCTGTTGTCTGTAGGCTGATCAAGCTTAGAAGGATCGACAGCTCCCATCCAGACAAGATATGCTTTCTCAATTATTGCGTCTTCGGGAATATGGAAATCTGTAAGGGTGAAAACACTCTCAGTGACACATGTATCACCCTGCGGGTTCTCAGGGTCGTCATCAAGCATTGTTATCTGGTTATCGATGTTCGAGTTGAACATGACAAAAAAGTCCTGACCGCCGTCCTCCCAGCTCGCATAGGGTTCTCCGCCGATCATCTTTCCGTATATCTCGGCACTGAGCGAAGATACAGAAAGCGCCAGAATGAAAAATACTGCAAATCTCAACCTTACCATGTTCCCTCCTGATTCAACTATATGACAATATTCCGTTTTTATGTGGTACCTTCACATACACCGACATTGGCGGATTCTAATGATAAATTAAAAAAAAATCAAGCTAATATCAGAGAGTCTTATATTTCTCAAGACCTTTCTTAAGTATCATCATAGCCTTTTCGGTCTTCTGCTCATTTAGAACAAAAGCAATCCTTGCTTCGTTTCTGCCGAGTCCCGGAGTTGAATAGAACCCTTCCGCAGGAGCGAGCATAACCGTTTCATTATCAACATGGAAATCGGTCAGAAGCCATATTACGAAATCTTCGGCATTCTTCACCGGAAGTTTGATTATTATGTAAAAAGCACCGTTGGGAATTCTGTATTCCACCCCTTCCATCTGAGCGAGAGCCTTGACGACGACATCTCTTCTTTTCTGATATTCACCTACGACCTGTTTGTAGTATGATTCGTCGAGGTCGACTGATTTTACCGCCATGATCTGATCGATAGTCGGAGGACACAGTCTTGCCTGTCCGTATGCGAGCGCCGCTTTCATTATGTCGCAGTTATAGCTTACAAAAGCACCGATCCTCGCTCCGCATGAGGAGAACCTCTTTGAGATCGAGTCCATCATGACAACTCTGTCTTTAGCCTCTTCAAAGCTCAGCAGACTGACATGTTTCTCGCTGTTGAAAATGAACTCTCTGTAAACTTCATCTGCAAAAATGAACAGGTCTTTTTTTATTGCAAGTTCGACTATCTTCGCAAGTTCGCTCCTCGAATATACTTTACCTGTAGGATTGTTCGGGTTGCATATCATTATCGCTCTGGTACGGTCCGTCACGAGCTTCTCGATCTCACTTACAGGCGGGATCTCCCAGTCATTTTCAAGTTTTGTAGTGATCGGGACGACCTTGACATCTGTTGCAGTGGCAAAGCCGTTGTAGTTTGTGTAGAAAGGTTCAGGAATGAGAACTTCGTCACCGGCATTGAGGCATACTGTGAACGCCATGATTATAGCTTCACTGCCGCCGGTGGTAACGATTATGTTCTCCCTTCCGAGCTTTATATCATGCTTTGCATAGTATTTTATGAGCGCATCCTGATATTCCGGAATACCCTGACTCGGGCCGTAACCTATTATTTTTGTTCCGATATTCTTGAGAACTTCCAGCATCTGCGGAGGAGTCTCTATGTCAGGCTGTCCGATGTTAAGGTGATAAACGGTCCTTCCTGCCGCGGCGGCCCTGTCATCATAAGGTTTCAATTTCCTGATCGGTGACGGCGGCATCGCCTTTCCTCTTGTCGAAATGGATCTCATATCTTTTCTCCTTAATACAAAGAATTATAAAAAAAACCTGCCTATCGCCTTCTACACTCTGCAAAAACTAAAATCAAGAAAACAAAAGAAAATGTTCATGGATATTTGCCGGACAGCTCCGCTTGATTTAAACCGATAACACTTTCTACCTATTCACTTATAGTTATGTCAACATTATTTTTCTTAAGAAATTCAATATTATCGTTTTCGGCATTCAAATCAAACAAAGGGCTGAAAAGATTTATTATTTTTGTTTTTTCACCTTGTTCATTCAGAATTCCACCAATATATTTTTCAGGTTTTTTATGACAAAATGTTCCACCATTTTCACAATTTTTTACAAAAGAGAATACACTTCCTGTTTCCCCGCTAGTGTCATCATAAATGTGAAGATAAAGAAGGTTTTCTATAAACGAACGATCTTGTATTTCGTGATCATGGGTTTCAGAATAAAACTGCAAAGTTTCAATATACTTTATATTTCTCAATGGATTCAAATTACTGTTTTTCATCAAAGGGAAAAGCATCAGCAAATTAAGATGTTCCATTTCCGATAAGACCATATCAAGTCCTTCGTAAGTTATGCCGATATCATTATCGACTTTAAATTTTATAAGCTTGGTTAGTCCGGAAAGAATGTTAACATTATTTTTTTTTCCTAAATTACCAATTGTGAGATAAAGAAGGTTGGGAAAATGTTTGGCAATATTATCAGTGACAACATCGTCATAAACTACAAGTGAAATCAGATTTTCATTTTTATTCAGACTATCAAGCACATATCCGGTTGATCTAATCCCCAATGCATTCAACTCGACCAATCCGTTCAGCATCTCAACATTCTTCACATTGCCTTCAATATTCTGAATGTAAACTTCTCTAAGGTGTTTCATTTCAGAAAAGATATTCATATCAATTGTTGCTATTCTTCCTTTTGAATTAATCAGTGAAAAGTTTGTAAGATTTTTCATCTTTTTTATAGGAGATAAATCGTAATTTTCACAACTACCACTTCCACAATAGAGTATCAACTCTAATTTGACGATAGAGTTTATTGATTTGAAATTATCAATAAAACTCAAGTCCGTTGTTCCGGCATCAACCATTGACAAATCGAGAGACAAAAGGTTGTCCATTTCGGAGATCCATGAAATGTCTGGACCAGGAAGAATTGCAAGATGCTGCAATTTTTTCAGATAGGTGATTTCGGTAAAATCTTGTAAGTTATCATATCCAGGAATAATCATGCTCCTTACATTACTGAGACATCTCAGATTTGTTAGATCCTCTGGTCTGTCTTCATAAAAAACCAGTTGAAAATCTTTGATTTTTAAAAGATCTTTTCCCAAAAACATATTTTTTACTTCAGATAATCCAAGATGCATAGAAATCAGATATGCAATGTCTGGTTCCTTAAATTCAACATCTCCAGGACATTCACAGTATCCATCAAAACATGAAAGTCCTTCAACACAATCATAATCTTTTTTGCAATAAGGTTTAGGGAAAGGTAGATCAATTTTATTGCTCTTTTCGTCGAGTTCCATAACTGAATCATTATATCCTTCTATTTTTTTCTCACAAAATCTGCCGACATACCCTAAAAGACAAGTACTGCAAATAATTTGTGTTTCCATTCCTTTTTCAATGAATGCAGAGTGTCCCTTTTTGAATTCAGGATTTACATCAATCATTCCGGCGTGTCCGTTACAAAAAAATCTGTTTGCTTCAAAAAAACTTATGCATTTGCCATCATATTTAAAAAACAGACCTTCCTCAGCATTACAAAGACAGTCACCATAAGGATCGCACACCTCATTTTCCCCGCAATTTTCATCTTTTTCACACTCAACTTTATCTGAGTCCGCATTTTCAATATCATCATCTTGCAATATCTGGTCTCTATCCAAAAAATTATTGTTGTTTTCTTCACAGGAAAAAAACAGCAAAAAAGATAAAAGAGTGACAAGGAATGTCGGCAGATTCATTTTATGTTCTCCTTGATATTATTCTTTTTCCAATATTTTTTCAGAAACCACCATTTCATCAATTTTGTTTGACAAAATATATTCTATCATTTCCCATGCATCTTTAAAATTATCTGCCTTGAATCCGTTAATAGAAAGAATCATTTTCTTTTCAATCATTTTTGCAAAATCTGATTTTTCTATATCAATACTTGCTCTTTCTATTTCAAAACCTCTGAATTCTGCTGATTCATTTATAATTGTGCTGACAATTGACATATTTCCTGTATCTTTGTCTCCAGTTTTAAGAAAAATGTCTTTCAGTTCCTTATCATAATCATCAGAGACTTTTATATTGATTGCAAATTTATCAATGCCTTCTTCAAGAACATCCGGCACAATTTCAAATTCATGAGAGTCTATTATTTTCTGGATTTCTTTCTCTCCTTCTTCAATTGATTTTGAATCAGCTCCACCATCAAAAAATTTAGGAAGATAAGAAGTAAATTGTTTATAAACATCGGTGCCTAAAGTTTCAGTATCAATCCACAAATAAACCGGAATTAATTGACCCATAAAAAATATATATCTTAACTCCTTCTTATCAACATTTTGAAAAAAGTAAATGTTCCACATTGTATTATATAAATTATATGTGTAACATCCACTCACTGTCTTGAATTCAGTTGTTACAACGGATCCATTTTCTGAGGAATCAAGTAAGGAATCATAGGTATATTCATAATTCTGAGACTCGCCACATGCCTCTATATATCCATCATTAACGAGCATATTATCAGCTCTTTGAGCAGCTGTCGATGAAGGTTCAATTTTAAGTCTGTATGAAGGAATACCATCTGAACCATACAGCATAACTTTAAAAACATTATTCGCTGACGGATAATTTGGATGAGAACCGTATCCGCAACTTGAATGATAAATAATGTCTCCCATTCCATTATTGTCTGTTCTTGGTTTTAAATTCATTTTGCAACGCAAGCCATCAGATAACACCTGCTTGATATGATTAAACTTACTGTTTGTGACCCAGCATCCATCTCCGCCATAATTCCAGTAAAAAGATGCGGAAACAGATGTTAAATCACCAGAAAGAGCACAGGAATCAGCCGACAAATTCAACCAAAACACGGAAAACACTATTAAAACCAATATCTTTCTCATATTTAATTCCTCGAATTAATTAAATTAAAACCCTTAAATTTCAAAAAAACAAGTTTATCTGACACTCTTCAAGGGGGGTGCCCGTATAATAAAATTTTGAAAGGGAAGAGATATGAATGAATGAAGCAATATTCATGCCAAACAATGCTGCAATTCGTTTAAGCAACTTACTTGTTTCTCACTTTTTTACTCGATTAACAGATTTGTTATAATTCATATTCCACAATGAGTCAATTTTTATTTCTCATTAGTTTGTTCCATTTCTTAACATTTTTACAACCTTCAAATTTATGGTTTTTTTTAATCAAAAATACTTCCTTCTTCAAAAAATTCGCTATAATGCCCCGAATTATGGAGAAACTATGAGCGATCCGAAAAGATCTGAAATACTTGGAACAGACAACCTGACGCCTCTGATGTTCAGGCTGGGCTGGCCTATTATGCTTGCGACACTTCTTGAGACATTCTACCAGCTTGCCGACACTTTCTGGCTCGGAAGGCTCGGCGGGGACCAGAGCGGTGACTCTGTAGCGGCACTTCAGATAGCATTCCCCCTTCTGTGGTTCTTCGCCTCGGTTTCAGCAGGTTTTGCAACAAGCGGAACTGCCCTCGTCAGTCAGCACACAGGCGCCGGCGACAAGAACAAAGCCGACATAGCGGCCACACAGATAATCTCTTTCTCCGTAATAACAGGGCTCATCATAACAATTGCCGGAATGCTGGCCACACCGTTTCTGATGCATCATGTCACGACCGACCAGAAAATAGCAGACACCGCGACATCATACCTTGTCTGGCTTTTTCCCTGCACACCGTTCATGTTCGTAAATGCCGCGTTCAGAATACTTTCAGCAGCGGCAGGCGACACAAAGACACCTCTGAAGATAACTCTCATATCGAACATCATAAACATCATACTCGACCCGTTTTTAATAGTCGGATTCGGTCCCATTCCTAAAATGGGAGCCGCCGGAGCTGCAGCGGCAACTGTTATCAGCACAGCCCTGGCATCCATTGCTGTTTTTGTTATTTTAATAAAAGGAAGGACCGGAATTTCACTTGATTTCAAGCACATAATACCAGAGAAAAAATGGTTTTCTAAAATAATAGGGATCGGATTTCCGGCGGCTGTCGGTCATAGTGCCGAATCGCTCGGGTTCATTGTTCTCATGGCTATAATCGCGAAACTTCCCGATGCAAGGAACGCTCTGGCCGGATACGGTATCGGCAACAGGCTCACAAGTTTCATTTTCATTCCGGCACAGGGTCTCGGACAGGGGCTTTCGACCATAATCGGTCAGAATCTCGGCGTAAATCAGTTCGACCGTGCCAAAAAATGCGCCCTTGAAGGGACGAAGCTGATATCCGCGACAATTGCCATCCAGATAGCGCTTGTCCTTCCTTTCCGCGAATCTTTCATCGCAATTTTCATTCCCCATGACCGAGCTGTCATTGAAGCAGGCGCACATTTTCTTCTGATATTCGGACTTTCCATACCGTTCTTCGGAATAATCAGAGGAATTACAGCGGCTTTTAACGCCGCAGGAACGAACATACCGGCAATGATAGTCGGATTTACAAGGCTGTGGCTGTTCAGGATACCTCTGAGCTGGATAGGAGGCATTATGCTAGGTTACGCCTCAACAGGTGTCTGGGCCGGGATGGGACTGAGCAATGTGCTTGCCGCTGTTATCGCGCTTGTACTTTACTCAAGAGGAGCCTGGCTGAGGAACATTACTGAAGAGAACACGAAATAAATTGACTGGGCACTCCCATTAATATATAAAATATCCTGGTCTTTTGGCCGCTTGGTGGATTTTCATTAACTTTTCATAGGAGTTATCATGAGTCTTGCAGACATTATCATCTACGCGGGATTGCCGCTTCTGAGCATTGCTTTTGTTTACATTGTGTGGGGTTATCTCAAAGGTCTTAAACAGTCTCCCCGCGATATGTGGATACTGTTCGCCTATCTCGTAGTAACTTACATCGCATACTCCTCACAGAACTACTCCCTCACCCTTTTCCTCTCGGCGGATTGCGGACTTACCGACATTCAGGCAGGCAACTACATAACAATATGGTCCATAATGCTTTCGATGGTTGGAATGGTGGCCGGAGCGCTTGTTGACACGATCGGGATAAAAAGAACGCTCCTTTTCAGCGTATTTTTCCTTCTCATTGCCAGAGTTTCACTCACTTTTGTCACTAATCCGTGGCTCCTTTTCATTGTCGGATTCGTGCCTTTCGCCATCGGTTTCGCTATCGTTTCACCTGTTATTTCAGTAGCGATCAAGAGATTCACCACTAAAGAGAGCGCGGCACTCGGGTTCGGACTTTTCTATGTAATAATGAACCTCGCCTATGCGATCGGCGGCATTTTCTTTGATAAGGTCAGAGCGGCTTATTCTCTCCATGATGAAGCAGGAAAGATAATCAATGATAATGCAGGAGCAACGATTCTCGGCATACATCTTTCGACATATCAGATGCTCTATCTTTTCGTGCTTATCATGACGATCGGAAGCCTTGTTTTCCTTTTCTTTATCAGAGGGAATGTTGAACTTAACGATAAAGGCGAAACCATCGCAAAACCGGTGGAAAATCACGGAAGCGGTCTTGTCGCAGTCAAGAATGCCGCGGTAAAAACAGGCAAAATGCTGAAATCTGTCATTTCCGAGAAATATTTCTGGATATTCATATCCATAATAACATTGACTATTTTTGTCAGAATGGTCTTCTTCCAGTTCCATTACACTTTCCCGAAATACGGCTTGAGAGTTCTCGGACTTGATGCCAAGATCGGTGCAATATACGGAGTTCTCAACCCCGTCATGATAATTTTCCTTGTTCCTCTTGTATCATTCCTCACAAAAAAGATCTCATCCTACAAACTCCTTGTTTTCGGATCGATCGTGTCCGCAACTTCATGTTTTATCGTTATGATCCCTGCACAGTCTGTCGCATGGCTTACAAATTCAGTCTGGGGAGAGCTGGTTTTCATAAAGTGGCTCGGAATGGCGCCTGACATGAACACTCTCATGCAGAACCCGCCTGTTCCGGAGTACTGGCCTTTCATCATTTTCATAGTGGTGTTCACTATCGGTGAAGCTATCTGGTCACCGAAACTCATGCAGTTTACAGCTGAGATCGCCCCGAAAGGAAAAGAAGGAACATATCTTGCACTTGCAATACTGCCGTTCTTCCTTGCAAAGCTTATTGCCGGACCGATGTCAGGAATACTTCTGAACGCATATGTTCCGGTAGGAGCTAATAAAGAGATCCTCGGACCGTATGTCGACCACTATATGGTGTGGGTATGGATAGGTCTGATGGCCGTTATCACCCCGATCGGCCTTATTTTAATGAAGAGCGTTTTCCAGAAAAGAGAAGACCAGGCTGCGGCTGACGGTCATTGATATCATTGAGGATTCAGCCATTATCCACATAAATTCTTGACTAAGAGGCTTCCCCCACTATAATCATTTAGCTTTTTTTTGTAGGGGTATATATGTTCGACCAGCTTACCGATAAGCTTGAAAGCACTTTCAAAAAGCTCAGAGGTACGGGAAAACTTACGGAAGACAACATTCAGGAAGCTGTGAGAGAACTTAAACTCTCCCTTCTCGAAGCAGATGTCAACTTCAAAGTTGTCAAAGAACTGGTTGAAAAGATTAAAGAAAGAGCTCTCGGCACAGAGGTGATGAAAAGCATCACTCCGGGGCAGATGTTCATAAAGATCTTCCACGAAGAGCTAATTGCCGCACTCGGTGAAGGGGACCATTCGCTCAATCTGAGCGTAAGGCCGCCGGCCGTAGTCCTGATGGCCGGACTTCAGGGAAGCGGAAAGACAACAACAGCCGGAAAGCTCGCACTTTTTCTCAAGAACAAGCTTAAAAAACGGGTACTTCTCGTCCCGGCGGACATCTACAGGCCTGCCGCGATAGACCAGCTTAAAAAGCTCGGGTCGCAAATAGAAGTGGAAGTATTTAATTCCACTACTGAAATGGACCCTGTAGACATATCGGTCAAAGCTCTTGAATATGCAAAGAACATCGCGATCGATGTAATGATAGTGGATACCGCAGGCAGAATGCAGGTCGACACAGAGCTCATGGACGAGATAACGAACATAAAAAACGCCGTTGAACCGACCGACATACTTTTTGTTGCTGATGCAATGACAGGACAGGATGCCGTAAATGTAGCTTCAGAATTTCACAGAAGGCTCAGCATAACAGGCGTGGTCCTGACTAAAATGGATGGCGACGCAAGAGGCGGTGCAGCTCTTTCGATAAACGCAGTTACTGGAGCTCCTGTAAAATTCGTGGGAACAGGAGAAAAAACCGACCAGTTCGAACTTTTCCATCCCGAAAGGATCGCAAGCAGGATCATCGGAATGGGAGATGTCCTTTCACTTGTTGAAAAAGCCGCTGAAAAAATAGACCGCGACGAAGCGCTCCGCATCCAGAAGAAAATGAGCAAGAACGATTTTGATCTGGAGGACTTTCTCTCCCAGATGAAAATGGTCCGCCAGATGGGCTCTATGGAAGACATGCTCGGAATGATACCCGGAATGGGAAAAGAGCTGAAAAAGATGCAGGGCAAGGTCAACATGGAAAAAGAGCTTTCGAAGATCGAGGCCATTATCTTCTCAATGACAAGGGAGGAAAGGCTGAGACCGGAGATTCTGAACGCCTCAAGACGCAGAAGAATAGCCAACGGAAGCGGTACTAAAGTGCAGGACATAAACCAGTTCATGAAGCAGTACCTTGATATGAAAAAGATGATGAAGAACATAAACCGCCTCGGACTGGGCGGCTTAATGAAAAAGTTCAAGGGTTTACAATAACAGTCTCAATTTTTTGGAGGATCATTGAATGAGCGTTAGTATCAGACTGACAAGAGGCGGAGCAAAAAAGAAACCTTCCTACCGTATCGTTGTTCTTGACAGCAGGAAAAAAAGAGATGGTGAATATCTCGACAAGATCGGACATTACAATCCGTGCGTCAATCCGGCTGAGATCGTGATCGACAGAGAAAAGCTGGAAAAATGGATGGCACAGGGTGCACAGTGCTCCGATACAGTTGCTTCGCTTGTTAAGAAAGCTGCGAAGTAGACCGCACTTTTTTTCGAATTTTCCGGAGGAATGCCATGAAAGAATTCGTCGAAAAGATCGTGAAACAGCTTGTCGACAACCCTGACAAAGTCTCTGTGACTGAAGTTGACGGGGAAAGGACGACTGTTATCGAGCTGAGAGTCGCGAAAGAAGACCTTGGAAAAGTTATCGGCAGAGAAGGAAGGATAGCAAAAGCCATGAGAGTCCTTATCAGTGCCGCAACATCGCGTGAACAGAAAAAGTGCGTTCTCGAAATAGTAGAGGATTGAAGCCCGCCGGCAGACTCATAGTCGTCGGCACATTCAGCAGGGTAATTAAAAGCGATGGAACCATGCTTTTCAACCCGGCGATGAGCGATTCATCGTTCCTTCTTGATATTAAACACCTGTATCATTCCCTTTTCCAGACAGAATGGAAAGTGGAATCGATAAGATCCGTTGCAAAAGGATTCCATGTACGACTGGCTGATGTGAAAACAGTTCATGAAGCAGGATTTTTTATCAATGAGAACTTCTCTGTGCCTTTTCACGAGATCGAAGGAAAGTCTTTTGACCTTCTGATAGGTATGAAAGTCAGAAATACCGAAGGAAAAGAGGTCGGAGAGACTCTTTCAATATCAAAAACGCCTTCGTACATGCTGCTTGAAATACTGTTAACTGACGGGAGAACAGCTTATGTTCCCGCGACGGAGAATTTCATTTCAACAAGAAACGGTTTAATAACTTTACTGAAGGAGCCGGTGCTTTGAAAATAGACATCCTTACCCTTTTTCCTGAGTTTTTTGTCTCTCCCTTCTCTGTAAGCATGGTAAAAAGGGCCATCGACAATGGAATAATAGATGTTTCGGTACACCAGATCAGGGATTTCGGCCTTGGAAAAAGGAAACAGGTCGATGATTCTCCATACGGCGGAGGAGCCGGGTTAGTAATGAAGCCGGAAGTCATAACTGCGGCATGGGAATCGATACCTAAGAGTGATTCAACTGTAACTTTCCTCATGTCGCCCAGAGGGACCGTTTTCGATCAGGAAAAGGCATCCGCTCTCGCAACAGGATGCAGTCACATGATCATTGTCTGCGGACATTATGAAGGAATAGATCAGCGTTTTATCGATATCAGCGGAGCTACAGAGCTTTCTGTGGGAGATTACATCCTTACAGGAGGTGAAACGGCCGCCATATCTGTAATAGATGCTGTGACAAGACTTCTTCCCGGAGTTCTAGGCAACGAGGAATCCCACATGAACGAATCTTTTTCCTATCCTCTTCTTGAACACGATCAGTACACGATGCCAAGAATTTTCAGAGGTTTGAGCGTTCCGAAAGTACTGCTGAGCGGAGATCATGCAAAGATCGAATCGTGGAGACTTAAAAACTCCCTTTCAAGGACTTCATCGGTAAGACCGGACCTTCTTTCAAAAATTCAGACCGATTTCTGGAATAACATCAAGTGAACAATATTTTCATCGCGCTCATACACTATCCTGTCCTCAGAGACGGCTCTGTGATCACTTCGTCCCTTACCAACCTTGACATGCATGACATTGCAAGAGTCAGCGCAACTTACGGAATCGGAGGATATTTCATAGTCCACCCTGATGAAAAAATGCGTTCAATTGCCTCGAAACTTGCCGGACACTGGGTATCAGGAGAAGGAAAAGTACAGAATCCTGACAGAAGCAGAGCTCTCGAGATCATGCACATTGTCAGCACTCTGGAAGATGCAGTCTCCTGCATTACCGGCATTACGGGAGCAAGGCCCGTCACGATAGGTACAAGTGCCAGAAAAAGGGATAAAACAATTTCCGTCAGCGATCTTAAAAACAAAAAAAATATTCCTCTGCTTATCTTATTCGGAACAGCAGGCGGAATTGATGATAACTTGCTGGATTCACTTGATTTTTGTCTTGAACCAATTGATACCGGATCAGGATATAATCACTTGAGCGTCAGAAGTGCTGTCTCGATTTTTATTGACAGATTATATATGTGCGATTAATATTCACCGCCGTAATTTTGATGGAGTGAGAAATGGTTAAGCCTTTAGTTCAAAAAATTGAAAATCAGCAGAAAAGGATCGATCACTATTTTGTAAAGACTGGTGACAAGATCGAGGTCCATACCCGTATAATCGAAGGTGAAAAGACCCGTATTCAGGTATTCAAAGGTGATGTCATTGCTGTGAAGAACGGCAGAAACAACAACCGTACTACAATAACAGTAAGGAAATTCTCCGGCGGCTTCGGCGTTGAGAAGATAATTCCCCTTCATTCTCCGATGCTTGACAGGATCGAACTTGTCAACAGAGGTATGGTAAGAAGAGGAAAACTCTACTATCAGAGACTCCGCAAAGGTAATTCTGCTAAGATCAAACCCAAAAACGTCTGGTAGTGTTATCGCTTCTTTTTGCGATATATCTTGCAATCCCTTCAGATACCTCCCCGTCATGTGACCGTAGTGTGCTGAATTCTGATGAAGTTCTTTATCAGGACATTCTGCTTTCCTCCGAAGATTCGTCTGTCAAGCTCAGATACTTAAAGAAATTCGGCGGCTGTATAGTTTCAGAAGGTGTAACTCTTGCTGAGGTCAGGAACATTCCTGTAATCGAAATACTTGACTGCAGTGACCCGCTCAAGGATAAAGGCTCAGAAGTTTTCTTCAATAAAGGAAAGCTGTGCTCAAGGTCGGTCCAGTTCTTTCCTTCAAGCACCGTATTCACGATAAACGGTTCTCTTCCGGTTATCTCTGTAAATGAGAAATGGTCTTCGGTACAGGGACGGGACATGACCCTTTTTTTCAGCAGGACATATAATTTCACTCAATTCCAGGATGCTGAAGGAAGGATCCTTGCTAAAAAAGAGGACGGGTTCTTCACTGACCAGCAGGGCAAACCCGTATATCCTTATTTTATCTTTGAATCAGGAACATGGAAAAGCATACATCCTCTGAGAGAGCTTTTTCAACTCAATGTCAAGAACGACGGAACATTCACTATCAGGATCATATCCGATTCACCCATACCGTATGAAAGGGAGAACCTTATCGAAACAGCAGGGCTCAAAGCATCGGATGTCATTGTTGAAACACCTCTCCCCAGTACTTATTTCATCAAAGGAAAAGACCTTAAAGGTGTCAGAGTTCCGTTCCTTTCACTTTCAAAGAACGGGGACGGATTCCACGGCACATATATTTTCAGGCTTTTCTATGACGGTATCGGAGGAAAAGCTTCTGCCCCGGTCGAGGATGACGATTTTTCAATAATTACAAAAAACACTGCCGGTTCTAAAGAGCTCATTCTTACCGTAAGGACAAAAAATCTTTCAAAAGAGAAGATCGACCGGATACTTGCATTCATAAACCGTGAAATACCTTCATTTCATATAACCAAAAACGATGTGCAGTAAAATAGCCGAAAATATGATGTCGAGGGCTGTCGGGCTCTCGCTTGAATGTTCAGTGAAAACATATCCCAACCCCATGGTGGGAGCTGTTATCTTTGACAGTGGAGGGAATATCATCGCGGAAGGCAGAACATGTGCATACGGATGCGACCATGCTGAAGTGGACGCTCTCAGAAAAATAGATTTCAAGGCACAGGGTTTAATGATGGCCGTAACACTTGAACCCTGCAATCATTTCGGCAGGACACCTCCTTGCAGTCACGCGATATTGAAAGCCGGCATAAAAAAAGTGTTCATTGCAAAAAAAGAGGAGAACGGAAAAGCCTGCAACGGTGCATGTTTCCTTTCTGATAACGGGGTCGAGGTGGAGTTCCTTGATAAATTTGCATCTTCCGTTGAGGAGATAAACAGATTCTTTTTCAAAACAGTACGATCTAACAGGCCCTGGGTGACAGCAAAAATGGCCGTGTCAAAAGACGGTTACATTACAGATGCTCCGGGAAAACAGACTCTTATTACAGGACATGCTGCAAAAGTCCATGTTCATTCGCTCCGGGCATCTCACATGGCTGTAGCTGTAGGAGCAAATACGGTTAATGTTGACGATCCGCTTCTTACCGTCCGTGAAGTTGCAGGAGACGATCCGAGACCTGTGATCTTCAGCTATGGTTCTCAGATCGATCCTGATGCACAGATCTTGAAAAGAGATCCGTTAATAATTACTGAACCGGTTATTGAAAAAGCACTGCTAAAGCTATGGACGGAAAATAAGATAAATTCAGTCCTTCTCGAAGGCGGAGCGAACCTCATCAGGTCGTTCATCCTTGAAAACATGATAGACGAGTTCCACATCATCACATCTGAAAAAGTCTTCGGTCGCGGCGTAAAACTGTTCAACGAAGAGACACAAACCCTGTTTAACTCTCAATTCATTCTCAAAGATGAAAAAGATCTGGGAGAGGATATTCTACAGATCTTCAGGAAAAGCTAGCCCGCAATAATCACTGAACACCCTGAACCTTTATTTTCAATGCTTTCATCCTGTTCATCAACATCTTCATCAGAGTCTTCATCTTCTTCAGTAACATGCTCATTTCGGCTTGTATATTTTAAAATCCTTACTCCCTCTCCTCCATCTCCATTAACAACCGACAAGTACAGATTATCAGAGCTATCTGTTATAAGACTGAAAACATTTCCTCCATGAAAAGTATCGTTTATAGCACTGAATTTTTCGATCTTCCCATTGTAATACCTCTTAGGCGTAAGCGTAACTTCGAGACTGCTCGGACCCACAGCATAATAATGCTCAATGAAATACAGCACGCCGTAACTGTCAACTGCACAATCTGAAATAAATAACTGATCACATCCCTCGCCTGTCTCACCATTGCACCCTTCAACTTTCCACTCATATTCGGATACTGCGTTCCATACATTATCCTTTAATTCAAGTACTGCATACTGTGAACAGGCAAAGCGCAACTTTCCGTTACTGAAAAGCACTCTTTTCCATTCCCCGTAATCATATTCCGGCAGATATCCTGCATTTCCCCATTCCTGACTGTTAAATTTCATTATACCATCAGCAACCAAATAAGGCGTATCCTCTGCATCAAAACTTAAACTTTCAGGCGCGGCATCATCATAAGTAAAGTTCTGATCTCCGACAAGATTCCAGCTGCCTTTGCTATATTTCAAAACACTTGCCGGAGCTATAATATTATCATTATTCTCTTCGGCACATTCACCCGAACAGTCGGCAAATGCAACGTACAGTTCACCTTTAGAATTCACCGCAAGCGATGTTGAATTTACAAGCGCATTTCTAAACCCTTTTTCACCGACATAATCCCATGAGTCAAAAGCATTATCATATTCCATTACGACAAGCCTTTTTTCAATTGACTTTTCAACCGCAGAAAAAGATGCATAGACTTTTCCATCAGCGCCTACTGCTAAAGATATTGATGAAAAGAATTTAAAATCAGAGTTGTCAATCATATCCCAGTTTGAAATATTTGTTTCGCCCAGGTTCCGCCATTCATTACCGTCAAATTCTGCTACAGAGTATGCGCGATTTTGAGTATACCCTGCAAAAATATTTCCTGAGCTATCAGGTTTCAGTTCAATGAAATTAACATCTTCCGGAAAGAAAGAACTGTCCATCTCCTCGAACTTTCCAGTCCCGTCATCAAGTTTGCTCTCATCGATCTCATCCGGACCGCTCTCAGGTTCAGCATCAGGATCGAACTTCATGACTTCAAGTCCGTTGACACCTCTAAAAGCCACATAAGGTATTCCTTCACTGTCTACTGTAATTCTTGTCTCGTAACCTACCGCAAAAAACTCTTCATCTCCCACTATTTCAAGATTTCCGTCATAATATTTTTTAACCCCGACTTTTAATATGGAACTTCCTTCATCATCTGTTTTTTTTGAAAATGCCGTATAAATAATATCATCAAATATCGCATAAGATGCTCCCCACTGGGAAGCTATTTCAAAAAGGCGGCTCCATTTTCCGTCGCTGTACTTATAAAATCCGGAATGCATTCCAAAATACAAATTGTCAGAACTGTCGATCAAAAGACTTCCTCCTGCGGGAAGATAGTCACCGACCTGCACCCAGTCTGTTCCATTGAATTTAATAACTTTTACACCATCATTATCATAATACACGGCATAAGGTGTGTTTTTGCTGTCAAAGACCATTGAGCTGCATGATGATGCCATCGGGAATTCTTCATTGAAGCTGAACATTGGCTCTCCAACATACAGCCAGTCATTTCCGAGATGCTTCATAATATTTGCGGTATAGTAAATATACTCATAATCTGATTCTTCAAGATACTTTTTGCAACTGTCAGAAGAACAGCCGCTGAATGCAACATATGGAATATTTTCAGGACTGAAAGAAATATCAGTATCTCTTATCTTAAAATCTGCGACATCGTCACCTATCGTATTTTTCCATATCTTTCCTTCACTGTCATATTTCATCACTCTTAGACGGTATGTGCCTGCAACAGGAAAAACAGCATAAGGAACTCCTTTATTATCAAGATTAAAAGAAACATAGATTTTATTTGAAGCATCATATTGATTTCTCTCATTACCTATTTTTCCGGAGAATTTTTTGGGACCCACATAATCCCAGCTGCCGCCATCAAATTTCGCAATTGACAGATAAAAAATGTCTTCGACATATCCGACATAAACATTTCCGTTATTGTCAGCTTTCATTGATAGCAGAGAATCGAAACTCGCAGGAAAGAACAACTGGTCTCCGGCAGGGACGAACGCTCCTTTTGCAAAGATCGATCCTGAAAGCATAATAACAGCAATTGTAATCAGTATTCTTATCATTGGAATCTCCTGTAAAATTTTATGACATTCATATGCTAATTTTATCATTGCTCAATGTCAAGCGTAAAAAAATGAAAGGATAATTACTTTTGATCTTTGTGATGGTACGGAACACCCGGATTTTCGTCCACGACACCGTTGCAATTGTTATCTATACTGTCAAAAAACTCTCTTGCTCCGGGATGTGTTCCGGGATTGCTATCGTTGCAGTCGCCGATCATCTCGGCTTTGTACATTCCGGTAGCTTTGCATAGACATCTGCTTTTGCTGTCATATCCGTATCCGTCACCGTCATTATCAACATAAAAAGCCCTGCAATCCTTTACATCCTCGCCTTCATCCACTTCGCCGTTGCAGTTATCATCAAGCCCGTTGCAGGATTCCTTTCCGCCGGGATAGACCTTTCTGTTGCTGTCATCGCAGTCGCCTGCCTCAAGAGTAGGATAGTCCCTGACCGAGACACAGAGACATTTCGGTTCTCCTGCGCCGTATCCATCCTCATCGCTATCAGCATAATATCTGTTGCAGTCTTTTGAATCTTCCGGATCCGAAACCCCGTCACAGTTGTCATCAAATCCGTTGCATATCTCTTCTACTTTCGGGTGTATGTATCTGCTGCCGTCGTTGCAGTCTCCGCTTTCCTTGGAATATCCTACAGGTGCAGGACCGGAACAGTCGAATTTCACCGTTTTTTCATCCGTTCCGAACCCGTCCCCGTCCCTGTCAACGAAACCGGTACAGTCTCCGGCACCCTCTTCACCAGGAACTTTTCTAAGCTTTTTAAGGTCATCGGAAATGTCAGGGGACTCCTCTTCAGCAGAAGGAGCTTTCTCGACAGGAGCGGGACCTGTCTCCATCTTCTTTTCAGGCGTTTGAGCATCCGGCACATCCGCATTACTGACCGGCTTTTCAGAACATCCTGCAAGAAAAATGATAACCGCTGCAAAGAAAAGAACTTTCATCGGACCTCTTATCATTCAAAATTTACATTTACAGGCTTTACACCCCATATATCCTCGACATATTCCCTTATAGTGCGGTCTGAAGAGAACTTTCCGCTCCTTGCAGTATTGAGTATTGACATCCTTGTCCATTCCGATCTCTTCCTATATACCTCATCAACTTTATCCTGTGTATTGACATAAGACCTGTAATCGGCAAGCAGCATATAGTTGTCACCGTAAGTGACGAGATCATTGAACAGATGTGAGAATATACCGGGTTCATCCTTATTGAAATGGTCCGTTCTGATAAGATCGAGAACCTCTTTAAGTTCTGCATCAGATTCATATATCGCCCTCGGATTGTAGCCGGAAAGCTTCATATCTTTAACTTCAGCAGCTTTCAATCCGAAAATGAATATGTTGTCATTACCTACCTCTTCAAGCATCTCCACATTGGCGCCATCCAGAGTTCCTACAGTAAGCGCTCCGTTAAGCATGAACTTCATGTTGCCGGTACCGCTAGCCTCGAAACCGGCCGTTGATATCTGCTCTGAAAGCTCGCTTGCCGGAATGACCTTTTCAGCCATTGATACCGAATAATTAGGAAAGAAAAAGACATTGAGGAGCTTATTGACCTCAGGGTCGTTATTTACAATTTTAGAAACTGAATTTATCAGCTTGATGATCTGTTTTGAAACATAGTATCCCGGCGCCGCCTTTCCGCCGAATATCTTTGTGCGTGGGACAAAATCACCTGACGGGTTCTTTTTTATCCTGTTGTAAAGCGTGATCGCATGAAGTACATTAAGAAGCTGCCTTTTGTATTCATGCATTCTCTTGACCTGCACATCGAACATCATATCTACATTGATGTCAAACCCCATCTCTTTTTTCACATACACCTTGAGCTGTTCTTTTGCACATGATTTGGCATCGTTCCATATTTTGTGAAAAGCCGGATCGTTAGCCAGCGGTTCAAGCTTCTTCAGCTCATACAGGTCTTTGACCCATGCGTCACCGATCTTTGCTGTTATGATGCCGGCAAGGAAAGGATTCGCCTTTTTCAGCCATCTTCTGGGAGTTATACCGTTTGTCTTGTTGTTTATCTTGCCGGGGAAAAGCTCATGGAAATCCCTGAAAATGTCATTCTTGAGTATTTCCGTATGGAGTGCGCTTACACCGTTGACCGAATGGCTTCCGATTATCGCAAGGTTGGCCATCCTCACAAACTTGTGCCCGCTTTCCTCGAATATAGACACATCTTTGATCCTTCTCATATCAAAACCTTTGAAGTCCCTTGCTTCATTGACGAATCTTCTGTTGATTTCGTAAATTATCTGCAGCTGTCTCGGCAGAAGCGGACCCATTATCTCAACATCCCATTTCTCGACAGCCTCAGGCAGAACAGTGTGATTCGTGTACGCAAAGGTCTTCTTTGTTATCTCCCATGCAGTGTTCCATTCTATGCCCTCGTCATCAATTAGGATTCTCATGAGCTCAGGTATCGCAATGCTCGGGTGTGTGTCATTGAGCTGTATCGCCACTTTGTCGGCAAAATCGTCAAATGTCTTTCCGTGATTTTTCTTATAATGCTTTATAATGTCCTGCAATGTCGCTGAAACGAAGAAATACTGCTGTTTGAGACGCAGTATCTTGCCTTCATGCATGTTATCGTTCGGATACAGCACTTTAGATATGTTCTCGCTCACGTTCTTGTCATTCACTGCGGCCATGTAGTCTCCGCTGTTGAAATAATGGAAATCGAACTCATTCGTGCTTCTTGCCTGCCATAACCTGAGGTTGTTGACAGTGCTGTTCTTGTATCCCGGTATCGGAACATCATAGGCGAGTGCAATAACATCTTCCGTATCAACCCATTTGTATCTGTCTGTACCGTCCTCTCTTTTTTCCGTAATTACTTTGCCGCCGAATTTCACTCTGTATTCAAGCTCAGGTCTGCATATTTCCCACGGACAGCCGTATTTCAGCCAGTTATCGGGAACTTCGACCTGATAACCGTTCTGTATCCCCTGCTTGAAAATTCCGTATTCATATCTGATACCGTAACCATAGGCGGGAATTCCTATCGTCGCCATTGAATCAAGAAAACAGGCCGCAAGCCTTCCGAGGCCGCCGTTACCAAGTCCCATGTCCGGCTCAAGGTCTCTCAGTTCTTCAAGTTTATATCCGAGCCTTTCAATGATATCGGATGCTTCATTATAACTTCCAAGGTTGATCAAGGTGTTGCCAAGAACCCTTCCCATGAGGAATTCCATCGAAAGATAGTACACCCTTTTTGCCTTGTTGCGTCTGTACTCGCTCTGCGTCCTCAGCCAGTTCTTGATAAGTTTGTGCCTTATCGCAGTCGATATCGCAAAATAAGCATCCCTTTCCTTGACCGTGGTCTTATCCTTGACCTGCCAGTACTCAAGAGACCTGAAAAAGTCCTTTTCCAGATTTGTGGATGATTCGGTGATGGAATCAGTGAAGAAGATCGATCCGTCCTTGATCTCAGGTTTAGTCATCTTTGTCTCCGTTATATCAGAACATTAATAGCAGTATCCTTGAATGCAAGGCATGCCGGAACAGCATTCACTTACACCGCCTACACACTCCTGACCCGCCGGTGTGCAGGAAGTTACATTCACAGGAAGTCCGGCGGATGAACACCCGCTTGTTCCCGCATCAGCTTTGCAGATGAATTCACCGGTCCTGCATTTGAAACAGGCAGGTTTCGGGTCCGTTGATGCCGCATTGAGGGTCGCACAGTTATCAGTCACAGTCGAACAGACCGCCTGAACACATTTCGATTCCGATGGTATATATATTTCACTTTGCGCACAGTTTCCGCATTTGGATGCTTCGGGAACAGCTTGACACTTGACAGCAGTAAGACCTTTTTCACCATAACAGCAGCCTTCAGGACATTTCGTTTCTCCGCATGCCTGAAGCGATGCATAGACATTTGTACATCTTGCCAGTTTTTTATTGCATCTGAGTCCTGTGGCCATAGTACAGTCATCGTTTGAAATGCACCCTTTTGTACATTTTCCCCCTTTTGTACAGATCATGCATTTTCCGCAATCAGGATCAACATCACATGACTTTCCCAGATTCTGGGTTGCACAGTCACCCGGGTCAGTGTTATCTTCATCCGGCTCTGTGTTCCCTGTGTCAGCATCCTCACCGGGATCTGCATTATCAGTACCGGTGTCACCGCCATCACCTGTCACGGTATCTCCGGTATCATCTGTGACATCTGTATTTCCTGTATCTGCTGTATTCCCGGAATTCCCGGTATCGCCGGTATTTCCCGTGTCTCCTGTATTTGCAGTATCACCTGTATCGCCAGTATCGCCGACTTTGTATGTTGTTGTCCCTGAATCACATGAAACAGCAATAAAAACAACCAGCGCAATTATGAAAAACCTGTTCAATAAAAACTCTCCATGCAATACAACAGATTTACAACCACAGGATTGTAACATTACCCCGGTATTTTTCAAATATTTGGATCTAATGATCTCAGCTTATCAGGAATTCCCAGAGAGGGCCTCTCCTGCCGCGGCTTTTCATTCTTTTGAGGACAGCGGAATGGTCTTCATCGGGGAAGACCCATCTTCTGCCGGTGGCAAGTGCGGAGGCTTTCAGTTTTTCACTCGAAAGATCGACATCTTTTGCAAGGTAGTATTTTGATGCCATGAGGTCATCATCCGGTGAGATGACACCTTCGTCCAGACATATCTGATAAAGAGGCGTGTGCGGATAGATCCTCATGCCGATAAACGGAAAGAACACTGTCCACGGAAGTTCTTTCGAGAGTTCAAAAGTCTCTTTAAGCGTCTCTTCAGTCTCGCCGTATCCACCAAGTATCAGGAAGTGAGCATTATATATTTTAAGCTCACGGCACATTTCAGTGTAATTCTTTATATCATTGAAACTGAACTCCTTGCCGTAACTTCTGAGCACATTATCACTGAAAGACTCCGTTCCGAACTCGATATGAGTGAGTCCGCTCCTTTTATAAAGTTCAAGGTCTTCAAAAGTGGTTCCTGCCGGCCTGAAATATGCTCCCCATTTTACATTTACATCGCTTTTTATTATCAGTTCGGCGAGATCCCGGTTGTAATCAGGGTTCATGTTAAAGACCGAATCTGTGAAAAAGAAATAGTCAAACCCTTTCTCCGCGGACCTTTTCATGGTCTCAACTACCGATACGGGATCGAGCATCCTGACCTTGCGGCCTTCGATCACGGGGTATGAACAGTAGACACAACGGTATGGACAGCCTCTTTTTGTCTGGATATTCATCATGCCGCTGCTTTTCCAGTAGAAATCTGTCAGAGTTTCATTCAGTTCAAAAGCTATTCCGTTGAAATAATTCGTCCTTTTATTAACAACTACTCTGCCGTCATGCAAATGGACAAGTCCTTCTATCTTTGAAACATCTTCTCCGGCACTAAGCGCCTTTACGAGCTCGACAAGAGTGCTTTCCCCTTCTCCGCACACACCGAAATCACATCCGAGATAGGCAAAAAGCTTTTCAGGATAGATGGAGAACCCGGCACCGCCTGCAATAACAGGCCTTGAAGAAACTTTTTTGACAACCTTCACCAGTTCACGGTAATCATCAATGTAGTTCTTTCCGTTGTAAAGATTCACATTATCTATATTCCTGAGACTTATACCGGTAAGATCCGGCCTGAATTCTGTAACAAAATTCTCAAGACCGTCAGCACCCTGAATGTTCACATCGTATATTGCAATTTCCATATCCTTGAACTCATTGCGCAAAGCAGTCGAAAGATAGTTAAGGGCGAGAGGATACACCGGATACGGCTCAGCACAGGTATTTGCAGATATCAGGAGGAATTTCATCACTAAACCTTCCAGAACTGATAATAATTATACCACTGGAGCGGATATTTCCTTACAATTTTCTCAAGCGCCGAAACATAGTCTGAAAGCATAGCGGTCTCGCTGTCATATACTTTCGCCTCAGTCGCATAGAAACTGTAATTCCTTCTTCCGGTCTTCATTACGAATGTGAACGATGCAGGTACTTTGAATTTTACTGCAAGGGCGAAAGGTCCCAGCGGCATGTCAGCTTTCATTGAAAAGAAATCAACTTCGGCTGTCCTTGAACCCTCAAGGAATCTGTCACCGTGAAGACACACGACCTCTTTATTTTTAAAGGCTTTCACCAGATCAAGCAGATAGTCCATCCCTTTGTTCATAAGCAGTATGTTTACATTTTCACCGCCTGCTGAATTCTTTATGAACTGTTTGATCCTCTCGTTCTCCACATCAAGCATGACGATATTCACCCTGTTTTTATTGAACCTGTTCAGAAAAGCCTGCGCCACCTGCCAGTTTCCGATATGAGCGCTCACCATCATACAGCCGTCAGTGCTTTCAACACTTTTCCGGAGAACCGGTTCATCCTCGAAGTTGAACGAGAAACGGTCTGACATGCCGAGCAGTACCGCCATTCTGTCAATTATTGTCTCTCCGAGTGCTATGAAATTGAGATAAATGCTCCATGCGCTCTTTATTCTGCCGTAACCGTGCCCTTTCCTGAAATAGAAATACATTGCTCTTACAGAAGCAGGCGCTGAGACTACGAAGTACAGAGCCACGAACCTGAGGATAAAATAAGCAAGCGGAAGACCTCCGCATTTAAGGAACAGATCAAAGAACCTGTATCCGATGGAACCACCTCTGCTCTTTCCTGTCCATTTTGACATCAGCAGAGCACCCGGACCTTATTATTCTGCAGGTTTTTCAAGTTTGCTGCAGACATAATCATAGAAATCGTTGAATGTCTTGATATTGACGAAATCCTTCGCCTCCACCTTGAAACCGAAGTTCTTCTCAATGATGACAAGCAGATCGACGAGATCAAGGCTGTCAAGGTCAAGTGTCTGCATAAGGTTTGCATCAGGCTGGATCGCAGAAGCGTCAACTTCGAACTCTTCGCTCATAAAACTGATGATCTTTGCAATGATCTCTTCTCTTTTCATAATTCCCCTCAAAAAAGTTATTTAACGAATTTCTTCAATATTATCGTTGAATTGGTGCCGCCGAAACCGAACGAATTACTAAGAACGGTGTCAACCTTCGTTTCAACCGTAACGGGTGTTATTCTCAGAGGTCTGGCCTCTTCACCCGGTTCAGTAAGGTTGATGTTCGGAGCTACAAAACCGTTATTCATCATGATTATCGAATATACCGCTTCGCTGGCCCCTGCCATCCAGCATTCATGCCCTGTCATTGATTTTGTACTGCTGATATAGGGTTTGTGTTCTCCGAAAGCCATGTCTATCGCCTTGGCTTCGTTCATGTCGCCGACAGGAGTAGCTGTCGCATGGGCATTCACATAATCTATCTCTGTTATCTTCAGACCGGACTGCTCGACCGCCATGTTCAGCGATCTCAGAGGCCCGTCAACATTCGGTACTGAAATATGACTTCCGTTAGATGAAAAACCGTAACCTGCAACTTCAGCAAGTATCGGAGCTCCTCTTTTTACAGCGCTTTCATAGCTTTCAAGGATCAGTGAAGCCGCTCCGCCGCTCGGCACAAGACCGTCTCTGTGGATATCAAAGGGTCTTGACGCTTTTTCAGGCTCGTTCTCCCTTGTGGAAAACGCGCTCAAACCGTCAAAACTCGCCATGGATTCAGGATTTACCTCCTGAGCACCGCCGCAGAGAACTATATCCTGGAATCCGTGCTTTATCATGAAATAACCGATACCTATCGCATGGGAACCGCTTGCACAGGCACCGCTGACCGTGAAATTTATGCCTCTGAGCTTGAATATGGTTGCAAGGTTCATCGTGACAGTTGAGTTCATTCCCTGGAATATCGCACCGCTGCCAAGAAGCATGGTGTCCTTTTTTTCTCTCATTATCTCTGCGGATTCAACGACAGCCTTTGCAGAACTGTCATTTCCGTAAAGTATGCCTACTTCGTTCTTTTCAAGGAAATCGAGATCTATCTTAGCCTGACTGAAAGCCTGTTCTGTCGCGGCATATGAATAGAAACCCTCCTCCGCCATGCCTACCCGTTCTCTTCTTGAGATCTTTCCTTTGAGATCCGGCATATCCACTTTTCCAGTGAGAGCGCTCCTGAAACCCATCTCTTTTCTCACCTTATCAAAAACGATGCCGCTCTTTCCGTTAAAAAGTGAATTTCTCACTTTGTCAATGGAATTTCCGATACATGAATGGATACCGATACCGGTAACGACTACTCTTTTCATACCTCTCCCCGGATATTTTAAGTGTGTAATCCGCCGTTAACTGAAATAACTTCACCTGTTATGTATGATGCCGCATCCGAAACAAGGAATGACACCACACCTGCAACTTCATCCGCATTTCCGAACCTTCCAAGAGGTATCAATTTGCGGAACTCCTTTTCATCTATCCCTTCTATCATCTCTGTGTGGATGAATCCCGGAGCGACGGCATTCACAGTTATGTTCCTTCTGCCGACCTCCTGTGCGAGAGATTTTGTAGCACCTATCATTCCCGCCTTAGCTGCAGAATAGTTCATCTGTCCCGGAAGCCCCGATATTCCTGAAAGACTTGTGATGTTCACAATACGACCGGACTTATTGTACATCATGTCCCTTATCACAGCCGATGTCACCGAATAAAGTGAATTGAGGTTGGTATCAATGACGCAATCCCACTCACTGTCATCCATAGACATAAGCAGGTTGTCTTTTCTTATACCGGCATTGTTGACAAGCACTTCTATGAATTTCCCCGGATTAGCAGTCTTCCAGCTTTCGATAGCCTTCCTCACCTCTGTTCTATCCGCGACATTGAACTTCAGAAGCTCGCCTTGCCCGCCCTGTTCTTTAATGATTTCCAGCGTTTTCTGTGCCTGAGTTTCGTTACTCAGGTAGTTTATCAGCACAAAAAAACCGTCCTTAGCCAGTTTAAGCGATACCGCTCTTCCGATACCTCTCGATCCGCCTGTAACAAGAGCTGTCTTCATATCACCTCATATTTTAAGATCGTTGAAATAAATGTGCTCTCTCATGGCCGCAACCGCACCGTTCCTCGGTGAATCTTCTCTAAATGCCGGAACTATCCGCCTGAGTTCGCTGTATATAGACCTTGTGTTATCCGACATGCCGCCTGAACATTCAAGACAGTCCACTGCCTGAATAAGCGCTATAAGCTCTATCGCGACGACTTCAAACGCATTATCTATCACAGTTCTTGCAATGTTTGCCGAGTTGGTTCCCATGCTCACGATGTCCTGATTGTCATTATTGTTCGGAATACTGTGAACATAGTTCGGAAAACAGAGGGTCTGGCTTTCCGCAGTCGTTGAAACGGCTGTGAACTGCATTGCCTGCATACCGTAATTGAAGCCTATCCTTCCGAGATTCACAAAAGGGGGAAGTTTTTCATTGAGCTTCGGGTTCATAAGGTAGTTGATCTGCCTTTCAGAGAGCATTGTAAGTTTTGCAACAGCCGTCTTCATTTTGTCCATTTCGAATGAAACATAATCACCATGGAAATTTCCGCCGTGGAAAACGAACTTCGCATTGTGGTCTATCACCGGGTTGTCATTGACCGAGTTCAATTCATCAAGAAGGACCTTTTCCGAGAAATCAAGCGTGTCAAGGACGGGTCCGAGTACCTGTGGAACGCATCTTATCGAGTAGAATTCCTGAACTTTCTCATCTATATAGCCGCTTTTAAGCTCTTTTTCGTACATATTTATTTTTCTGCTTTTTACAAGTGAACTGCCGTTAAGAAGCTTTGAAAGCTTTACAGAAACAGTGTTCTGCGCCTTGTGAAGTTTTACGCTGTTAGTCGAAACAGAATAGTGATCATCATAACATCCGACAACTTCCATGATGATAGAAGAACCTGCAAGCATCCAGTTGAAAACCCTTTCCGACATTATGAGGTTCATAATACCGATACCTGTCATGACCGATGTTCCGTTTATCAGTGCAAGTCCTTCCCTCAGATGCATTCTCAGAGGCTTCAAGCCGAGCTTTGAAAAAACCTGTGAAGCAGGCACAATGTGACCGCGGTGATAGACTTCACCTTCTCCGATAAGGTTCAGAGCGAGATGCGCAAGCTGAACAAGGTCGCCGCTGGCCCCCACTCCGCCGTGTTCATATATCACAGGAGATACGCCGTTGTTGAGAAAATCCCGCAGAAGTTTAACTGTGTCACTGTGGACTCCTGAACGGGCAAGCATAAGAGAATTCAGTCTTGCAAGGACTGCCGCTCTCGCATATATCTCCGGAAGTATCTTTCCTGAACCTGCGCAGTGGCTTCTTATGAGATTCAGCTGAAGCTGTTCAACATCGGAATCATCTATTTTGTATCTTGCCATCGGACCGAAACCGGTGTTGACACCGTAAATAGTTCTGTTCCTTGCAAAATCCTTAAGAAATTCAAAGCTTTTATCAACTTCAGCAAGAGCCTCTGCAGAAAGCTCCACATGCTCATTTTTTATCACAATACCGGCGAACTCTTCAAGACCGAGATACCTTCCCCCTACGACCGTCATGTTATTACCCGCAGTACAGTTTAAAAAAAACAGAAAAAAACAGTCGAGCGATTATAACGAAACTTGTTGCCCGGTCAAATATTTAATGTATAAAGGGTTCAGAAAAAATCCCGCGGGTTAAGGCATCAAAATATTACAGCTGCAGCCTGAACCTCCAGCACTTACTGGAAGTTCCTCATCGTCACTGCTGTCATCGTCCGTTATATCAGAGTCTGAATCAGTTGCATCTTCATCAGCAGCACCTGTATTTCCTGAATCCTCATCGGTCCCTGTGTTTCCTGTATCACCTGTGTTGCCTGAATCTTCATCGGTTCCAGTATCACCTGTGTTGCCGGTGTCACCCGTGTCTTCATCTGTTGAAGTATCACCGGTATCATCATCGTCCACATCGTCCACCAAGTCCACATCATCCACCAAGTCCATATCGTCCACATCGTCCACTGAGTCCACATCTTCATCTACCGTGACATCATCATCGGTCTCTTCTATCCACTCTTTAACTTCAAGTGTATAGTCCCCTGCCGATCCGTCAAATCCTTCAACAACGATAAATATAGTCCTGTCTTCAAGTGCTTCGTAAACTGTGGTCTCTGCAATTCCTGCCGTACCGTTGTTAACATAACCCAGACATGCCTCATCCTCTGCACAGCTGCCGGTTATTGCAAACAGTCCGTCAAATCCTTCAGCAGGTGTCAGCGTTATCTCAACTTTATCTCCGGCAGAAAGTTCAAGCGAGTAGACATAGTCCGCTGATGCGTATTCCTGCGCTCCGCAGTCCATGCCGTATCCGGTGATCTCTGATTCTCTGCCTGCCGTCGTTGCACTGTGGCTGTACGGAAGTTCCGTGATCTCTTCAGGTTTTCCGCAAACACCTTCAGGATCTTTTTCAAAAATTGCTGTAACGCTGATATCTCCAATGACATTTGAATCCGTTCTCGGATTTGTTGTATCACCGTCGCTCCATTCAAGGAAATGATATCCTTCGTCAGCTACAGCTGTGACAGGAGTGCCGTTTCCGCCGTGATATACCGTCTGCATCAGAGTTCCAGTGAGAGAACCGTTAGCTCCTGCGGAGTAGGACAGAATATGGTCCTCAAAAACCGTAAATGTCATGTCACTGCCGTATGCAGTTCCTGTTGAATTGGTTGCATAAGCCCTGAAATGATAGGTAGTTCCTTCCACAAGTCCGTTGAATTCAAGTGATATGCCTGAACCTTCTACAGGAACAGGATAGCAGGTCGAAGGATCCTCATTCTCTCCAAGACATATTCCTTTTGCAGTAAGCGGTGATCCGCCGTTATTCGTTACGGTTCCTTTTGTTATGGCTGAAGATGTCGTGATACTTTCAGCGGCAAGGGTTTTTACCAGCGGAAGGATCGCATTGACGGTCAGTGTTCCATCGACATAACTGAATGTATAGTTACCGTCAGTTCCGCCTGAAACCGTGATCGGATAATCACCAGCCTGACTGCTTGTTTCAGCTGTCGTAGATGCTGTTGGAAGAGTATCAATGTCCTCTTCACCGTCACCGTTGACAAATCCTGAAATTACAAAAGTAAGTACGGGATTATCCTCGCCGTAATTGCGTGACTTATTATCCGCTGTCACAGTAAGTTCAACAGTATCTACATTTATTGAGACCTCTTTCGATGCTGTTTCATAGTTGTCTGTGTCATCAGGAGTGAAATCAGCTCTGAGAGTCTGAGAATATCCTGCATTCATTACATTTCCTGAATCCGGTGAATAAACAAATGTTCCCGGAACATTCGCCGTCGCGTTAAGCTGTGTGCTGTCAAGCGCCATGCCGTAAACTATGTCCTCAGGATCTGCCCAGGTAATAACAGGCACTGCTTTTTTAACATTGAGTGCAACGGATCCTTTCACGATTCTGTAATTAACGAGGTCATCAGGCGTGAAAGTTACCGGAACGCTGTATGAGCCTGCATCAAATACACTGTCAGGTTCATCAAATGAGAATGCTCCCGCCACCGGCGAACCTTCGTATTCAGCAGTACTTGCCGACAGAGATGATTTCCCTGTCTTCTGCCCGTAAACTATTTCCGATGCGCTGAATACCACAACAGGCTCGGCTATGAACAGACGGTATCTGCCTTCAATAAATTCAAACATCGTGTCATTTGATATGTTCAATACCGGAACTGTATCAAAAGCGTCGCTTGACCATGCACCAGAAACGAAATTACCGGCAGGGACAAAAACATAATCCGCCGACATTTCATACCATTGTGAATTCCATGTTCCCAACTCTCCTGTTCTGGTCCAGTATATCCCTGTATCGCTAACGACTTCGCCGCGGCGCTGTGCTGCTGTAAACAGGTCGGAGAACCAGTCAAAAACTGTTCCGTCTCCGTTACGCTCATCTCCTCCGAGCTCGGTTTTTGAAGCTATGAAAACTTTATCTGTCAAAGTGCCGCCGGTTGTTGTGTTAACCCACGGAACCTCAGTGTCAAGAACTTTGTCTTCAAATGCAGGTGAGAAATCACCGTAGAAATCTGTATTCAGCCATGCTTTCATGGTCGAATCGGGCCACTTATTGTTCCAGCCGCCGGCAATATAAGCCATAGCACCGGCTCCGGCCGTTGATGAGAGTGTAACAGTTCCTGTATCTTCAGCATTAACTACACGCCATTCAAGCGGCGCTCCGTCAAATTCCCATGTATCGTCGTAAACTACAGCTCCCACCGGAAGTTCATAAGCAGGGATCATTTCCTCAGCATCAAGAGTTGTGAAATCAAGCTGTTCACCGTATGCCGTTCCCGCCGCATTTGTTGCGTAAGCTCTAAGGTAATATTTTGTAAGCGGTTGAAGTTCCGTAAGTGCGGACTTGAATGTATCTGACAACGAACCTGCCTTTACGCAATTGTCCGTAAGATCAGGATTTTCAGATTCTCCGTAACACACACCTTTTGCAGTAACACCGCCGCCGTCATATGTCACTATTCCGCCTGTCCTTGAGGAACCAGATGTTATATTTACAATCGCCGCCGTCGTGACTGACGGCATCACAGCATTTACCGTTAATGTTCCACTGACATAGAAAAATGTATAATTGTCGTCGCTTCCGCCAGAAACCTTTATTTCGTATTCTCCGGCAGGTGAATCTGCTGTCGCATCCGTCGAAGCGGCAGGCACAGCGTTAATGTCACTTGCATCATCTCCGTTCACGAATCCCGAATATGTGACAGTGAAAGACGGATTGACATCACCGAAATTGCGGCTTTTGTCATCAGCTGTCGCTGTGAGTTCCGCTGTATCCACATTTATCGTTACAGTTCCTTCAACCGTGTTGTAATCTCCGCTATCAGGAGTGAATATGACTGCGACAGTCTGCATAATACCTGCATTGAGAACTGTCTCAGGCGCTTTGAAACTGAATGTTCCCGGAACCGATGCCGATCCGCCGTCAAGGGTCGAAGCTGAAAGTGCATCACCGTAAGTTATCATTGATGCTGTCGGCCACTGAGTTACTTCAGGAGTTCCTTTGAGTGTTGTGAAGTTTTTTACTCCGCCGTATGTGGTTCCTGCGGCATTGACAGCATACACCTGATAATAATAGGTTGTATTCGGATCAAGGCCTGAAATCGTTTTACTGAAAGCACCAGTACCTGAACCGTTTGCATCCTGAATCACTCCCGGTTCGCCGATCGACGGAGTTGCATCAGCATCTGAATATACAACTCCTCTTTCAGTTACAGCAGATCCGCCGTCAATACTGGCATTTCCACCTATCACAGCTGAATCTGCCGTTACCGATGATGCATCTGATGATGTGACTGCCGGCGGTTGAATTATTGTGACTTCCTTATACATGGCACATAAATTTGCATCAGTCACTGTACAACCCCATGTTCCGGCTGTAAGTCCTGTGACACTAAGCGTTCCGTCACCAGAGGGATTGCCCGGTGTCCAGTTATATGTGTATCCGCCGGCTCCGCCTGTTGCAGCGTTAAAGCTTGCGGCACCGTTCGACCCTCCGTAAACACTGACATCCGTTTTGGAAGCAAGTGTCATGTCCAAGGCAGTCGGCTGTGTAACTGTAAAAGAAGTTGTTGCCGTACAACCGTTGGCATCAGTTGCAGTTATAGTCCATGTTCCGGCGATAAGTCCTGTTACACTTGTTGTTCCGTCACCTGTAGGATTCCCCGGTGTCCAGTTGTAAGTGTAGGGACCTGTTCCTCCTGTCGCCGCATTTGCTGCTGCCGCACCGTTCGCACCTCCGTTGCATGCCACATTTGTCTGCGATAAAGGAGTGATCGTCATATTCGTTCCGGTTCCTGTGATTGCAAAATCATACGCGCTTTCGTCACTGTCATCACTGTTAACCGTTATTACCGCATTTCTTGCACCGGATGCAGAAGGATTGAATGTAACCTGAAATGTGGTTGACCCTGCTGCGGATACACTTGCAGCCGGAGATGCCGTAACAGAAAAATCCGGGGCATTAGTTCCGCTGATATTCACAGATGATATGTTCAGAACTTCTGTGCCTGTGTTCTGGATCGTAAAGGTTCTTACTATGGTCGTGTTGCAAACCGGCGTCGTACCGAAATCAGTATGATCGGTCGCTGAAGGTGCCGCATCGCCGTCAGCTATCGAATTTCCGTTACCCTGTATGTTGATCTCAGGATTTGAATCATCCGTTATATTTGGTGTTGCATAAGCCGCAACACTAATATCAAGTGAGCCATCGTCATTTCTAGTCCAATTAGAATAATTATTGATTGCCGCTCTAATAGCAGACGCAGTTCCTGTAAGAGTGCCATTGTATTTGTAATTATCATATTCCGTAGGCTGTGAAATATTAACCATTGCTACACAATCAACACCATTTGTCAAGCCGGGCGGAAGGTCGCTACAATAATTCTGGTTGTAATAAGACGAGCCCCATCCACTAGGTCCATCATAAATGCTGTCGATATAATAATCTGCATCAATAGCTGTGAGAAAAACAGGCAAAGCTGGCCGAACACCGGAACCGCTTTGATAAGCAAGCATCTGATCACCTGAACTTGATAAATTCCAGACACCATTAAGAGTTGCCGAAACAGTCCCTGATGATGTAGAATAAGTAGTTGCTGTAATATTTTCAATATGAACAATTGTTCCTATCGACGATCCACCAGTTGGAGCCGTCCAGGTAAAATGGGCATCATTGCTGTTACCATACCAGGTGGAATTAGAAGCATCCCATCCTTCATCGGTAAAATAAATTACGGTGCCGGCATCAACATTTTTCAACAGGATAAAAGTGAACCCGTCTCCGGCAGTTGATAATCCATCCATATATAGACCGACAAACGCAACATCCCCTTGATCGAGGGTCGTTTGTGCCGAAACCGTGACCGGCAACATAAAAAACAGAGCGAACAGGAAACTTACTAAACTGATCTTTTTCATTTTTACCTCATCTCAAAACATTTTAACGCGCAGTCGGTATCATATTACTTTAGATTAAGTTACTCAAGATTTTACCGGCTGATCTATCGTTTTTCTGAAAACGAATGCGGCAGGCATCGCGATGGCGAAAGATATGACATAGAACCATGTATAGCCGATGTTCTGGGCGACAACTCCGCCGAAAGTGTTGAATATCGCTCCGCTTAACGCCATGAGACCCGAACCTATCGCATAATGGGATGACTTGAATTCCTTGTCGCAAAGCTTCATCAGGACTATCATGAGCAGTGCGGTCCCCATTCCGCTTGAGAAACTTTCGACACCAATCACAGCGGCAGTTGCGGGCAGAACGATATGTGCCGGACCGCCTGCGGCATAGTTGAAAGCAAGCCATGCATAAAGAAGGTTTGTCAGGTTCTGAAATATTATGACAGGCACTCCCGACCTTTCGATAGTGTATTTCGAGATCACAAACCCGCCTGCCATCGCTCCGAGAATAGAAGCCGGTATAGAAACTCCCGCCGAAAGCCATCCGATATGCACTTTTATACCCATGTCAACAAGCATGGGCCCTTTCATGAGACCGAGAAGATACTCTCCTGCCCGCATGAAAATTACAAATATCAGGACATGCACGAGATTCCTTTTTTTCAGATATGCGACAAAAGCGTCCCTGAACGGTATGACAGGTGATCCTGCCTCTTTTTTCTCTCTTACCGGATGAGGAAGCGCAAATCTGTGGAAAATATAGATGGCGAGCATGAAAAATGTCGCAGTTGCATAGGCGCAGCGCCATGAATAGACAGTTCCGATCGTAACTATTATTCCGGAACCTGCTGCAAGAGCCAGCCTGTAAGCAAGCACTCTGAAACCTATCTGCTTCTTTTGTGATTCTGCATCAAGGGCATCCATGTAGAAACCGTCAACCGCAATGTCGTGCGTGGCGGAAAAAAGGGCTCCGAGAGCGAGGAAAAGCAGTACAGGACTGCGGTTGTCTGCAAGAACTGATAAGGTGACCATAGCCATTGCGGCAGTTATGGCAAGCTCTGTCGAGCATATCCATTTTCTAAGCGTGGAATGGGAATCGACATACGGCGCCCACAGGAATTTGACTACCCACGGAATGTTAAGGAGCGATAGAAATCCGATGGTGGCAAGGTCTGCACCGGTATCCCTGAACATTATGGAAGGCAGTATGGCTACAAGCGAAAAAGGGAGACCTTCCGCAAAATAGGTTGTAAACACCCAGACGGCACGGTTAACAGATAGATTTTTCAACAGACACCTCCTTTCAGTTCAGACCAATATAGTTTCAACCATTCTTTTTGGCAATGTTGTT
>JAKLDO010000001.1:4379-89895 GCA_022703485.1 bacterium | reverse complement strand
TCTTCTATCAGAACAACAATTTCAACTTTGTGTTCCTCAAGGATCAGCCGTCCTCGCGATCCTCCATAAGAGCATCGAGCTTTTTTTTTAAGATCAGCAGTGCTGCCGCTTCCGCAAGTGCTTTCTCTTTACGGTTAAGCTCCTTTTCAAGCTCTCTGACCCTCTTCTCAAGTTCTTTCATTTTACGGTCTTTTCTGTTTTCGGATTTCTCTGCCATCTCTCGAAACTCCTGATCCCACAAGGTTAAATGTTCACTGTGGAGACCCCGTTCCCTTAAAAACTCGCCAAGCTCTTCTGACGGTATTCTCGCCGACTCCATCAGAAGATGATACTTCTCACGGTTGCTCAGACAACGGGGACTCTTCTCACCACCACTGTCATCTAAACTACCAGATTTACTGTCTTTTATCCAGTTTCTTATCGTCTGTTCACATATTCCGGTCTCTTTGCTCGTGCTCCGGATGCTTTTACTTTCAGGCGGTAAAATCCTTTTTAGAATTCCTCGTTTGATCGAACTCGAATACGGCATGCCTTCCTCCTAAGTTTGAGGCGACATCTTTATTAGCACATACTGAGAGTGCACTCCTTTCACAGAAAAAGAGTTCAACTCCATTCCAATGGGCACAACGGTTAACACTCTTGCCGGATTAGGCAGTAAACTTGCGATAGGAACAGGGAACCAAGTTAAAATATATGATATTACAAACCCGTTAAGTCCAACTCTTCTTTACACCAAAGGAATTTACGGACCTGCAAGCGACATGCTTATTTACGGAAACAAATTGATTGTCGCAGTAGAAAACGGAATCGATACAATAGATTTAAACACTTATGCTTATTATCACAAGTCAACTTATGGATCTACAAAAGCTTTGAGAATATATAACGGCAAGCTCTATGCCGGTGACGGTCAAGGCATTAAGGTCTTGAATCCCGACACTTTAGCGGTGCTTCAGACAAAGAACACATCAGGAAGTGTGAAAAAGCTTGAAATCATGAACGGAGTCATTTACACAGTTGAATGGTCTGGACTGAAGAGATTTAATCAAGAGACTCTTGCGGCAATAACAACAAACAGCTATAGCATCAGCAATCCGGAACTTAAAGCTTACAACGGGAATCTTTATGCTTCAAAAAACGGAACCATCGTTAAACTGACTTTTAACTCAAACGCTGTGGTTACAGCAAATCTGATCGGAGACAAAGTTGATTTAAGAAACAATTATTCAACCGGCTATCTCACATATTTTCCTAATGGGAGCAATCTCAGAGTCAGCACAATGGAAGAAATGGTTTCAGCCGTTTGTGGCAACGGAACAACAGAAACAGGTGAAATCTGTGACGGCAATTCAGTTGAATGTACAACTCTCAGTTCAGATTATGTTAGCGGAACAGCGGTTTGTAATTCAAGTTGCAATGGATACGATGAAGCAAATTGTGAAGAAGATGGTTGGTAGTAAACATATTCACTTGAAATAGTCCAAACCCTTATTCTTGCCAAAAACCGGCTATTTTAATATCATTCCACAAGTTCAAGGATCAAATCGGGAGAAATAATCATGAGTAAGTTATCTTTTTTAGTTTTATCAACTGTCGTAGTGATGCTTTTCTGCTGTGGCAACCAGCACGATATCAAAGCAACGGAAAACGGAGAAGAAAAAAGGGTTGTTACTTTCAATCCGCCTGACAGTTACGACGACTTCAAAAGCGATTGGGAAAAAGTTCCAAAGTTTGAAAGTGAAGGAAAGCCCAGATCGGCTCTTGAAATAGTGGAAAAGATCTACGAAAAGGCTCAAAAAGATAAAAATGCTCCCCAGCTGATAAAAGCCATTGTATATAAAACAAAATATGTCCTTGCCATCGGCGAAAAGGATCTTCCTAAAGTTATCAAAGACTTCGAAGATGAAACCATGAAAGCGCAATTCCCCGCTGACGCAGTGATGAGATCTATGCTTGCCGAGATCTACTTCAATTATTTCAACCGGAACCGTTACCGTTTCTATCAGAGAACTGCGGCCGCCGGAGCCGAAACAGAGGACATCGCAACATGGAGCCTCAAGACTATTTCAGACAAGATATCGAAACTTCATCTTGAAGCCCTTTCGAGAAAAGATGACCTGAAAAAGATAAAAATAGAGCTTTTTGATGAAATACTTGTCAAAGGGACCAAACCGCGCATTCTCAGACCTGACCTTTATGATCTTCTGGCCAACAGAGCTTTTGACCATTTCTCCAACAATGACACGCAGTTGATAGAAGCCGCCAATGCATTTGAAATAGATTCCGCAGATTATTTCAAACCGGCTTCTGAGTTCATTAAACTGGAACCGGGCAAAGAGAGATCTGAATCGGCATCACTCACAGCTTTCAAACTGATAAAAGAGCTAACAGCAACGCATATTTCAGACAAATCTCCCGATGCGCTTATAGACCTTGAGCTGAAAAGGCTTGATTTCATCCGCAGCAGATCTGTGCTTGAAAATACTGAAAAACTTTATCTGATGGCACTTGAAGAACTCGAAAAAACATTTTCATCAAGCCCGATGGTGTCGCTGGTGACTTATAAAAAAGCGCTCTGGTACAGGGACACGGCATATTCATCACAGACAGGCGAAAGCATTGACAAAGACCCTGCAAAATGGAATCTGAAAACATCAAAGGCGCTTTGCGAAAAAGTGCTGTCAGGAAACGGAAAAGGTGAAGTTGCAAGCCTCTGCAGGGAGCTTATATCAGGTCTCACACAGAAAAACCTCCATCTAACCGCTGAATCATCCAACACTCCGGGAGCTCCGTTCAGGGTTCTCGTAAGCTATAGAAATGTGAAAAAGCTCTATTTTAAGATCTCATCATTCACTCCTGAAGAAAGAAAAAGCTTCATGAACTACTCGCTTGACATGGAAAAAGGGGCTAATATCATTGCAAAAAAACCGGCTGTGAAAGAATGGAGCGTGGAGCTTCCCGATGACGGCGACCTGCGGGACCACTCGGTCGAGATCAAGATCCCGGCGCTTGAAAAAGGGATCTACGGCATAATTGCAGGCACGGCGAAGGATTTCTCGATAGGAAAAGAAGCTGTTTTCTTCACATTCACAGACATTTCCCACATTTCGCTCATTTCAAAGAATGATAATGCCGCCACAAAGTTCTATGTCTCCGAAAGAGAGAGCGGAAAGCCTGTCGAAAATGCTGAGATAACCGTATACAAGACAAAGTACAATTACAGTACGAGCCGCTATGAAGAGAAGAAAGTCGATGACATGAAAACGGACAAGTCCGGCATGGCGGTATATAAAAAAGGATGGTTTGACAACGATTACTATGAAAATCTCACGGCAGTCGTGAAAAAGGACGGCAGTTCACTTGCTGTCAACTTCCACAGCGGTTATGAGCAGAAACCCAGACCGTATGAAAGAACAGTATTTTTTACCGACAGAGCAATATACAGACCCGGACAGACAATATATTTCAAAGGGATAATGCTCGAGATAGACAAAGACCAGAAACCTGAACTTCTTACAAAAAAAGGGACGACTGTCGAATTCTACGATGTCAACTGGCAGAAAATTTCGAGCCTCAGCCTTAAAACCAATGAATTCGGATCTTTCCATGGATCTTTCACGGCCCCGTCAAATGTCCTTAACGGCAACATGACCATAAGGAACCAGTCCGGAGCGGTATATGTAAGCGTCGAAGAGTACAAGAGACCTAAATTCGAAACAAAGTTCCTGCCGGTAAAAGAGAGTTTCCGGCTTGATGACAGTGTTAAGATCAAAGGAACAGCGGCGTCTTATTCCGGAGCTCCGCTCACAGAGGCATCTGTATCGTGGAGAGTTGTCAGATCCACATATTTCCCTTACTGGTACTGGGGATACAACTACGGTTACTACTCAGGAAAACAGACCGTGATGGGCAAAGGGAAGGGAAGCACCGATGCATCGGGAAATTACGAAATAGAGTTTAAAGCTCTTCCCGATCTCAGCATTCCGAAAAAGCTTCTTCCGGCTTTCACGTATACTGTCTATGCCGATGTAACAGACATTAACGGAGAGACTCACAGCACTTCGACCTATGTCAGCGTCGGATATACGGCACTTTCCCTTTCGACCGACATTCCGGAAGAGGTCAATTCTTCAGAATGGAAAAAGCTCAGCATCATCACCGCAAATCTCAACGGTGAGTTCGAAGCAGCAAAAGGATCTGTTAAAATATACAGGCTCACTGAACCGTCAAGGCTTCTGAGAAAAAGACTGTGGACCGCTCCTGACAGGTTTCTTATGACAGAAAAGGAATATATCGGGTCCTTCCCCAGCGATATATATAAAAACGAGGACGATCCCGGAACATGGAAACCTGGATCTCCGGTATTTTCGGCATCATTTGACACATCTAAGAACAAAAACCTCGATCTGAACGAGGTTTCCCAGTGGTCTGACGGCAGTTATGTCATAGAGATCGACTCTGCTGACAGATACGGGACCGCTGTGAAATATAAAAAACAATTTAGAGTCTATAAACCGGTTGACGGACCTTTTCAGCAGAACGCTTTTTCAAAATTCGTCATTATCACTCCGTCGGTCGAACCGGGCGGCAGCGCTAAGATACTTGCCGGATCAAAAGCGGAGGATGTGAACATCGTCTTTGAAATTGAAAGAAAGAATAAAAAAACAGAAACTTTTTTCTACAGGATCAACGGAGAAAAAAAGATCATCTCCGTCCCTGTAACAGAATCTGACCGCGGAAACATCGGATATTCGCTAATGTTCCAGAAAAACGGCAGGGTTTATCACCAGGCAGGAGTAATAATCGTCCCGTGGAGCAACAAACAGCTCAAGACCGAGTTCCTGAGCTTCCGTGACAAGCTCTATCCCGGACAGAAAGAGGAATGGAGAATAAAAATAACCGGACCGAAAGCTGAACTCGAATCAGCTGAAATGGTCGCGGCGCTATATGATCAGTCGCTTGACAGTTTCAGACCGAACTACTGGAGCCTGTGGCTTCATCCGGGATATTATTTCTACAATCAGTGGCTGGAAAACCAGTCACACATGGCCGTCTCGTCCATGACATACCAGACAGAATGGAACCAGTATGTCAGCGGCGCATATCTGAACTATGACAGTATTGACTGGTTCGGGAATTATTTTGGAGGCTACTACGGTTACGGCTATGGCAGAGGCGGAGGCGGAAGATACAGGTCCATGGACTATGACGGCGATGTCATGTTCGCATCGGTTGCTGAAACTGCTGTGGCGGCAGATGAAGCTGAAGAGAAGACCGTATCTAAAAAAATGAAAGCGGCGGCTCCTGCAAAAGAGGAATCTGCCGGCTTCGGCGGGCTTGTGACCGGAGCTTCAGCGACAAGAAGTCTCGATAAAAACAAAGATGCTTTATCTGGTGAGACCGCTCAGGAAAACCGCAATCAGGCACCGGATGTGCAAATAAGAAAGAATATGGCTGAGACCGCATTTTTCTATCCCGTTCTCAAAACCGATGAAAAAGGGGAGGTTGTAATATCTTTTACTGTTCCCGAGGCTCTCACAAAATGGAAGTTCATGGGGCTTGCACACACTAAAGATCTCAAGACCGGCATGATAACGAAAGAGACCGTTACACAGAAAGATCTCATGGTCATGCCCAACATGCCGAGATTCCTCCGTGAAGGAGATTCCGTGGTCATAAGTGCAAAGATCTCAAGCATGGTGGATAAAGTGCTCAGCGGCAAAGCCGAGCTGAAGCTCTTTGATGCAATGACAATGAAACCGGTCGATAAAATACTTTCAAACAACACCCCTTTCCAGAATTTTGAAATAAAGGAAAAGGGAAATACTGTAGTTAACTGGCCGGTAAAAATACCGCTCGGGGTCAGTGCCGTCACATGGCGCATAATTGCAACCGCCGGAGATCAGGGTGACGGTGAAGAGGCGACGATCCCTGTGCTCTCTAACAGAATGCTCGTTACAGAATCCATGCCTCTGCCCGTTAAAGGCAATGAAAAGAAAGAATTTGTATTTAAAAAACTAATAGATTCAAAGAGTTCTGACACTCTGGTCAATCACAGGCTCACTCTTGAGTTCACAAGTAATCCGGTCTGGTACGCTGTTCAGGCGCTTCCTTACCTGATGGAATATCCTTACGAATGCGCAGAGCAGATCTTCTCAAGGTTCTATGCAAATTCGCTTGCGTCTCACATCGCCAACTCAAGCCCGAACATCAAAAAAGTCTTCGACCAGTGGAAGAACACAGATGCACTGTTATCAAATCTTCAGAAAAACGAGGAACTTAAAAGCGTTCTTCTTGCTGAGACACCGTGGGTCCTTGACGCACAGAACGAAGAGCAGAATAAAAAGAGGGTGGCCCTTCTCTTCGACCTTAACAGAATGGGCAACGAACTTGACAGTGCTTTGAAAAAATTAAAGAAAATACAGGGTTATAATGGCGGATGGCCATGGTTCGAGGGGCTTCCTGAAAGCTGGTATATCACCCAGCATATCGTTTCAGGACTTGGAAAACTGAGAAATCTGAAGGTCAAAGAAGCCGGACCGGCCATGGAACTTGCAGGGAAAGGGATCCTTTTTATTGATAACGAAATGAGGAAAAGCTACGACTGGATGAAAAAGAACGGTGTTGATATGAACCTTAAACATATCGGATACATGGAGATCCACTATCTTTACACCAGAAGCTTCTTCACCGACATCCCGGTTCACAAACAGAACCTCGAAGCTTACAATTATTGGATATCACAGGCGAAAAAGTACTGGCTCGGTGAAACTCCTTATATGAATGCGATGGAAGCGTCGGCGCTCTGGAGGCTCGGTGAAAAAGAAATTCCTCAAAAGATCATCGATTCTTTAAAGGAACGGGCGATCTACAATGATGAGCTCGGAATGTACTTCAAGGAGAACATGGGCGGATATTACTGGTATCAGTTCCCGATCGAGACACAGGCAGTAATTATTGAAGCATTCCAGGAAGTTACAAAAGACATTAAAACTGTTGACGACCTGAAGACATGGCTGTTGAAAATGAAGCAGGTCCAGGACTGGAAAACCACAAAAGCTACAGTTGATGCGATATATGCCCTTCTCATGGGTGGAAGCGACTGGCTCAAAAATAACAAAAATGCCGAGATAACTCTTGGAAATATCAAGGTCGATCCTGTAAAAATGGGAGCAAAGACCGAAGCCGGGACCGGTCATTTCAAGGTTGCGTGGAACGGTAGCGATATCAAACCCGAAATGGGGAAAGTGACAGTTGTAAATCCCAACTCAAATCCGGCATGGGGAGCTGTGTACTGGCAGTACTTTGAACAGCTTGACAAGATCACTCCCGCCGAAACTCCGCTTAAACTTGAAAAGAAAATATTCAAGGAAATTCAAACAGATAGCGGCGCCACACTCGAGCCGGTGCTGAACAATTCACAGCTCAAACCGGGAGACAGGCTTAAAGTGAGGATAGTTCTGAGAACGGACCGCGACATGGAATACATCCACATGAAAGACATGAGGGCCGCAGGAACAGAGCCTGAGAATGTCATTTCAAGACACAAATACCAGGATGGACTCTGGTATTACGAATCGACCAGAGATGTTTCGACCGACTTCTTCATCGAACGGCTCAACAAAGGAACCTATGTCTTTGAATATCCGCTGAGAGTCAACCTCAAAGGAAATTTCTCCGCCGGAATCACAACCATACAGTGCATGTATGCCCCTGAATTCTCTGCCCATTCTGAAGGGATAAGGGTTGAAGTGAAGTGATTAGTTTTTTTTCAATTTTTGAAAAAAGATCTCATATTTCTCAAGTTCACCTTCTTCCTGAGACCATTGCTTTATTTTGGAAAAATCAATTTTCTGCTGTTTTGAAATGAGAACCGCCTGATCAAGTGACTGCCAGTCGTTCCAGAAATAAAAACTTGCAAGCCGGTCCATAACAGAATAAGTCGGCAAAAGAAGCCTTAAATATCCATGTTCGTTTTCCAAGGTGCTGAATTCTCTAACGATCTGATTTCCGATTGAAACAGGGGAAGGAGGAAATTCAACAAAAAATTCAGTATCATCGTGTTGAAAATAACGACCTTTCTTTTTAAATCCGATCTTTGCCAAAGCATCTTCAATTGATTTAACTGAATCAGAAGAAATAAAATCAAGATCACTTGACTCATATTTGTTGTCTGAATATATCGAAACTACAGCTCCGCCCACAAGAACCGCATCAATGGAACAGTCTTTTAATACTTTTCCCACAATAAAAGCAAGCTCTTTAAGTGTTGTTTTAGAATTTATTTTACTCATAGGGTCTTATCTCCTTTTCTTGGTCTTTGTCTCAATTCATAATATTTTTTCATTTCATTTTCAGGTAGCGCCATGAAAACTTTTTTTAAAAACTCTTTGAATTCATTGAGAAAATAATACCTCGGATTCCACATGAACATTCTTGTCTTCCCTTTGTTCTGAGAAACAAAAAGTCCCGCATCCTCAAATTTCAGAAGCTGTTTCTGGATTACATTCAGAGCAATACCTGAAAAAGCGGATATTTGGCTTGCATACCCTTCATCAAAAGCATAAATAAAAAGCAAAACCGCCTCTGCCGACTTTCCACCAAAAAGCTTACCTATCATTTGTCACCTCCTCAAAAGGTGTTATAACCTATCATCAAGGTGAATATTTGTCAAGAAAATCCTCTGCTCATTCCGAAGGAATAGGGGTTGAAGTGAAGTGAGCCGATTTTTGTTTTCTATTTTTCTGAATTCAAAATAAAATCAAATGCTTTGCTCAATCCGTCCCGAAAAGTTTCAATGTGTTCTTCAAATATCATGATTCTTTTGTGATCGAAATTTTCACCCTCTTTTCTTTTTGACTCTGAAATTGTTAGATATTTCACCCCTTCTGAAGAAACTCTTACATCAAAAAAATAATTTCTGCTTCCAGCTTGAACTTTTTCACTGAAAATTTCTGTATTTTTGTTCATTTTCATCTCCCCTGCCTATTCTTCATGTTGTTTTTCAAATATTCTTCTGCATCCTGTGACACAGGAATAATTACAAGGCGGCTTTTTGCCCTTGAAGCCGCTACATACAAATCCTGTTCACTGAAACCAATTACTCCGATTTTTGGAATATCTGTAATTACAAGACAATCGACCTCAAGGCCTTTAAAAGATTTAATTGTTTTTGTAAGAATTGCTTCCCCTTTTATCCAATCATCTATTTTATCATCTCCGCTTTCAAGCCGCACACCACTTATTTTATCAAGATATTTAAAAGAATTCTTTTCATTTTTTGATGCCCAAGGCGAGATGACAGCAATCTGTGATGCAAGATAACCATCGGCGAGCCATTTTGAAACTGTTTCTATGATTTTCCGTGCGCGATCTGCGGGTTTTTGTATTGCTGGAATTATATCGGGAAAAATTCCCTCAGGTGAAAACTGAAATACACCAAAATCCTTTTGTATTGCTTTTCCACAAAAATCACTGATTTTCCTAGTATTTCTACAATTTTTATCAAGTTCACACAACATTCCGTCCGGAAAATTATTTTGTCCGTTTCTGAAAAGCTTCTGTTCAGGATCATAAAAAAGATACAAGGCGCCATTTTCCTTATTTTTCATAAGCGCAAAAATCACTTCCCACCAACTATTATCAAAATCCTGCGCTTCATCAACAAAAACAGCATCATATTTTTCTTCACCAGTCATTTTTCCAGCTGCTTCAATCATCATTTTAACAGCTCTGTTCTCAAAAAAATCTGTTTCATTCTTTTCTGCTTTAAAAATGCCGCATTCATATTTTCTGACTTTAATTTTACACAAATCAAAAAAACTGAATATATCAAAGATTCTATTTTCGTTCTGTGTTTTTATCCATGATGCAAGTAAATTATTATAACAAATATATAAAACCTTGTTTTTTCTATTTGCCAAGGTGGTTGCGGCCCACATTGCAAGTATCGTTTTGCCTGTACCTGCCGGCCCTTTCACATGTACTCTCTTGTTTGAAAGAATGGCTCTAAAAGATTCGTACTGCATTTTTGTCAGTTCTTCGATACTTGTTTTTTCCGCATCGCTTGCCATTGCTCCTACTGGAACAAAATCAGGATCTTTAATAAGAAAATCTTCTATTTTATTAAAATAACAACTGAATTTGCTTGAAAGATCTTCCCTGTTCCAAGCTTCAAAAGCGTTCAAAATTAATTTTTCAAGCTTATTCATGCCGTTTCTGTTTATAAATATGTTCGGATCATAAGTTGAAGGGTTTGGACCTTTGCTTTCTGAATTTGGAAATATCACTAAATGTCCATAAACTCCGGGAAAATTCTGTTTTGATATTTTTAAAAGCTTGCAAAAATGATTTATAACAACATGCTTCCCCTTCACGACTTGCCTAAAAGGATCTTTTTTTATTTTTTTACCGTTCTGATCTACACAATACCAGATTCCATTTAATTCGTTAAACTCATTAAACTCCTTAACTTCAATAAACATCAGCCCATATTCCGGAGCCATTACAATAAAATCAATCTCGCCATCATTTAAATAGTTTTCCAGCTCAAGACAGAAATTCAAACTATATCTGACAATCCAATGGTCCGGAAGTTGTTTTCTTAATGATTCATAAACTACTTTCTCTCCATCGTTTTTTATCTCGAAAGGATTTAAAATGGGAAAAATTTTTGCCACTCAATTCTCCAATTAATTCAAAGATTTTGCATTTGAAAGGTATCTAAACCGGAACTTTTTTCAACTTTTTTTATAGAAAATTTTGTTTTATATTCTCTGCCCATTCCGAAGGGATAAGAGTTGAGGTGAAGTGAGGATGTCTTTGAAATTTAATCAGTAAGATCAGTTACTTGGATTTTTTGAGCATATCTTCGTAATAAGCGATCATATCCTTTTTCTGGAGCTTTTTCTTTCTGAGGGTGTTAAGTTCCATTTCGTCAGCGGGAGTGAACACCTTTTTTGAGGAAAGTTTGTTTGACATCTCGTCAAAACGGGCATGTTCCTCTTTAAGTTCCTTCAATTTCTGATTGATCGCTTCAACTGAAAGATTTTCTGCTTTCATCTTTTACCCCTTTGATCAGTTTTTAACATATATATCGCAGTTTCCATCAATATTTGCAGGATGCGTAACATAATTAAGGATCATGGGTTCACTCGGGATATCAACCGTTTTTAACTGTCCGGGGGCCGGCATCTTCTCCTGTTCAAACACCAGCGACCCTGCATAAATTCCCTTTATTTTAAAAAACCTGCCAAGTTCCGAAACAAGTTCTTCGCAGACATCTACAGGAGAAACAATGACTGCTTCCAAGTTATTGAGAACATTGGCTTTATCAGCAAATCCTTCAAAAGGGAACCTCATGAACACATCTTCCATCAGCGGATTTTGTTCTCTGTCATAGACCGAAATGAAATACTCCCCTTTGTTGAAAGGTATCGCTACAATTTTCGAAACACCGGAAGGAGCTTTGCTGAAAACGGCGAACAGCCTTGATGATGACACCGTTTCAACTTTTTTGATCCCGAGCGAATAGACAAGCGCAAGAAAAAAGGAAAGTCCCGATTTTATTCCGGTGAACGACCCCGGGCCGGCACCGGCGACGACTCTTATATTCTCTGAACCGGCGAGAACATCTCTCAGCCACATCATGTCTCCCGGCATCTCCACACTCATTTTCGACTTTTCATAATTCCTGCAAAACTCAATTTTTGCACCGTTCACCTCTCCTGAGATGAAGAGATTTGATGAAGATGAGTCAAAAACAAGTATATTTTTCAACTAACCACCAAAAAAGATTGAAAGATACCTCGTGACATCATTGAAAATGGCATAAACCATCAGAAGCAGAAGAAGGGCCATGCCGACCATCAGCATTTTCTCCTTTACAGAAACAGGGATCGTCCTTCTAAACGCACCTTCAAGAGTATACATGACAATATAGCCACCGTCAAGCACGGGAACAGGGAAAAGATTTATAATTCCCAGATTTATGCTGATAACGGCAAGAATATAGAGGAAGTGCCTCAAACCCGCCTCCGCCGCCTTCTTTGAGATGTCGAAGATCATTATGGGTCCGCCGAGACTTTTGGAAGACATCTTTCCTGTGATAAGATACCAGAATCCCTTAAGAGTCATCCCTATTATGTTTCCAGTCTGCTCAAAGGAATATCTGATCGAAAAAAGCAGAGGGTCCGCTCTCTTTGCATAGACTTCAGGCACATCATAATTGAATGCGAACTGAGCGCCCCATTTTACATTTCTATCTTTCATCCCTGTGAATTCATTGTCTTTTTCCTCGACATCCACTTTGAACTCAACAGTTTGAAAAACTTTATCTCTCACAAGTTTTATAGCAACTCCGTCACCCTGTTTCATTTCCTGAAGAGTGGAAATGAACTGATAGGGAACGGAAATATCACGGCCGTTTATAGACACTATTATGTCACCTTCCTTTATTCCCACTTTTTCTGATATGGAACCCTGCTCCACTTTTGATATCACCAGTCCGCCGTGAACAATGGAAGTTCCAAAAGTGTAAAAATAATCAGGGCTTACATCAATATCCACAGCAGTTCCGTTCCTTGTCACCGTAAGTTTTCTGAACGGTTTTTTAGTGAGCTCCACAAGCTCATAGAACCTGCCGACCTTTACTCCGTCAACAGCCTCAACTCTGTCGCCTGTCTGCAACCCTATGAAATTACTTACCAATGCTACAGATGTATCTTTCGGGAGACGGGCGATCCCAAGTTCACAGCGCTCGACTTTTTCATTGAAAATATCGGTATAATCTCCTTTGCGGGGGTTAACTTTGTAAGAAATCTCTTCCCCTGAAAAGGCTTTTTTCACAACAACGGTTATTTCGCCGCAAACAGCATCCTTGCGCTCAACCCCTGACATTGAGACCTGTATGTCCTCCCACACGGAGACCTTTTTTCCATCGATCTCAAGTATCGTGTCTCCTTCGGAAATTCCCGCCAGCGCCGCCGCACCGAAAGGGTCTATGAACTCAACAACAGCCGCGGGAGCTGAATATTCATAGAAAGAAACTATAACAAACACGAAAACAGCAAGCAGAATATTGAAAAAAGGACCGGCGAACGCGATCGTGACCTTCTGCCACCATTTTTTATGCGAATAGGAATAAGCATACTCGTTGTCCTCGAGCGCCTTTTCATCTTCCGGCGATTCTCCGAGCATTTTGACATAACCGCCCAGAGGAATTATGGAAATCCTGTATTCAGTATCTCCTCTCTTCCATTTTATGACCGCTTTGCCGAAACCGAGCGAAAAAGCAAGCACTTTTACTCCGAAAAGCCTTGCAAAAATGAAATGCCCGAGCTCATGGATGAAAATGACGACACCGAGAAGAACTACAGCAAAAAGATACATGTACATAAAGACCACCGAAACAGTAAAATAACAGATTAAGAATATAGTCACAAAATCAAATAAGGAAAGAATTAGATTCACCCGGTATATATTTTTAAACGGATTTTATCAGTTATGATATCAAAAAATCTCCTTAAATTTGACTTTTAATCCAAAAATCCGTATCCTTCCAGAATCTGCACCTCTAACTCTTAATTGAGGCAGGGTGTTTTGAAATATATATGTAAACTGCCGGGGGAAGCCTTAGGGCTTTAGATATCTTTGAACAAAAGGAGCATCCGCAGGGAGGTCCTGGAGCGCAGGTCGCGTATCCCGGAAAAAGAAGTTGTTCTTCTAAGTTCCCGTATTGTTTCAGCAATAACTTCACTTGAAATATTCAAAAGGTCATCTTTCGTTGCAATTTATTCGCCTTTCCGCAATGAAGCTGACATAACAGCTCTGATGTCAACCGGAAAGACCTTTCTTTTTCCGAAAGTTACAGAAGGGTCCAGAGTGCTTGATTTCTATATGGTCCGGAATGTCCGCGAGCTCAGACCGGGTACTTACGGAATTTTTGAGCCCCAGCCTTCTGCAGAAAAGATGGAAATCAGGAACATAGATCTTTTTCTGGTTCCGGGCGTGGCTTTTTCGAAAAAAGGTGAAAGACTGGGATACGGCGGCGGATATTATGATGCTACACTTAAAAATTCGTCTCCGGAAGCTTTCAAGACAGGAGTGGCTTTTGAGGAACAGATCGTGGAGAGCGGTTTTTCAGACGATCACGACATAAAGATGGACATGGTGGTTACCGAAAATGATGTTTATGTCAGCAACCATTTAACATAAAAGGAGAAAAAATGAATTTAACAGCAATTATCATGCTTGTCATAGGGCTTGTTCTCGGAGCTTTGATATGGCATATGTTTAAAACTATCGCCTACAAGGAAAAGGTTGAAAGAGCAAATAAAGACCTTGAAAGCGCTAAAAAAGAAGCCGAAAAGATAATTAAGGAAGCTCAGCTCAAAGCTCAGGAGACGATCCTTGAAGGCAGAAAAACGACTGAAGACCAGAAGAACGATCTTCTGAGAGAGTTCAAAGAAAGAGAAAAAAGGCTTAACAAAAGAGAGGAACAGCTTGCTCTGCGTGACGAGCTCAACCTTTCAAAGGAAAAAGAGTTCAAACAGATAGAAAAAACCCAGAAAGAAGTTGAAGCGTCGATCGAAATGCAGAAAGCTGCAGTGGAAGCTGAATCTCAGAAGGTGAAGGGAGAACTTGAAAAAATAGCCGGCATGTCACAGGAAGAGGCGAAGGAAAAACTTGTCCAGAAGATAGAGGATGAGGCAAAACACATCGCCGCAAAGAAAATTAAAGCGATAGAGGAAGCTCTTGCGGAAGATGCGGAAAAACTCTCGAAAGAGATCATTTCCACCGCAATACAGAGATATTCAGGTGAATATGTCGTTGAAAACACTGTGACAACCGTTGCTCTGCCCAACGATGAAATGAAGGGGCGAATAATCGGAAGGGAAGGAAGGAACATCCGTGCCATAGAGGCCGTTACCGGTGTTGACCTGATAATTGACGATACTCCTGAAGCCGTTGTAATAAGCGATTTCAATCCTGTAAGAAGACAGATCGCATCCCTCACTCTGCAGAAGCTCATTTCTGACGGAAGGATACATCCCGGAAGAATAGAGGAGGTCTTTGAGGCGGCGTCAAAAGATGTGTGGAAAGCGATAAAGGAAGCCGGAGATCAGGCTCTTTTCGATCTCGGCATTCATAAAATGCATCCCGACCTCATACTCCTGATCGGAAGATTGAGATACAGGACCAGTTACAGCCAGAATGTGTGGAAACACTCGATAGAATGCGGTTTCCTTGCAGGAATTATGGCGGCCGAGCTCAATTACAGCGTGAAGAACGCAAGAAGAGCCGGGCTTCTTCATGACATCGGCAAAGCTGTCGACCATGAGATAGAGGGAAGCCACGCTTCCATCGGTGCAAAACTCGCTGAAAAATACGGCGAGGCAAAAAGGATCGTGACAGCTATCGCATCGCATCATGGTGAAGTTAAACCTGAATCGGTGCTTGATGTCATAGTTTCCGCAGCTGATGCTCTGAGCGGAGCAAGACCGGGCGCAAGAAGAGAAATGACCGAAGCATACATCCAGAGACTTACCGAGCTTGAAAATATCGCCACTTCCTTCGAAGGTGTTGATAAATCCTTTGCCATTCAGGCCGGAAGAGAGCTCAGGGTTATTGTAGACACGACAAAGATCAACGATGAGAGCGCATACATCCTCGCAAACGACATTTCAAAGAAGATCGAGGAAGAGCTCACATATCCCGGACAGATAAAAGTTGTCGTCATCAGAGAAACAAGGGTTGTAAGTACAGCGCAGTAGGATATTGATGAATTTCAGAATACTCATGCTCGGGGACCTCATCGGACGCCCCGGAAGAAAGGTGATCAGGGAAAATCTGAAAAAAATGATCTCTGACGACCGCATAGACCTCGTTATCGCCAACGGAGAGAACGCTTCAGGCGGATCGGGGCTCATAGAATCGGCAGCAAAGGACCTTTTCGAGTCCGGAATAGATGTCATTACTTCAGGAAATCACATATGGAATAAAAAGGAGATCAATTCCTTTCTGGATAACTATCCAAACATCGTAAGACCGGCAAACTATCCGGAAACTCTTCCCGGAAAAGGGACAGTGTTGTTCGAACACCCTGAGAAAAAGGTGAAAACAGGGATCATAAACCTGATGGGGAGGGTCTTCATGTCACCGATCGATTCGCCATTAACGGCGGCGATCAGAGAAATTGAAAAATTGCGGGGGCTGGGAGCGGATGTAATTGTCGTTGATTTCCATGCGGAAGCGACAGCCGAGAAAGAAGCTCTCGGGATATATCTATCTGATAAAATTGAACTTTTCGCCGGCACGCACACCCATGTCCAGACAAGTGATGAAAAGATCGTGAACGGCAGGATGGGATACATAACAGACCTTGGAAGGTGCGGATCTTTCCATTCAGTCATCGGGTTCGACCCTGCAGACAGCATAAGGAACATGATCACATCGATTCCTCAAAGCTATGTCCCCGCAAAGAACGATCCTTCAATCGAAGGGATCGTTGCTGACATTGATACTGCAAAAAAGAAATGTGTTTCAGTAAGAAGGTTCCGTAAAATATTTCAGTGATCCTGTTTCATCAGTAATTCCTTGAAAATTTCAGCATCTCTTTCAGAAAGTCTGCCGTGTTCCTCCTTAAAAAAGGTCTCCACCTCATTTTTTCTGAAATCAGGATGATGTTTTTTAAGCTTTGACAGATTTTCAAGCGACTTCACAGGCATTTTGTTCCTGCTGTAGATCTTTGCGATCTCAAATATTGTAGCGGGGTCCTTTGAGATATCGGCAGATCTTTCCAGAGTTTTCATCCCTTTTGCGAAATTATTGTCAAGAAATTCCTTTTTAGAAAGCCACTTGTAATACTGCGCCATTTTTCCTGCCGAATGCATTTCAGAACCTTTGAGCTTTGAATCGGCGATCTCTATTTCCTTTTTCCCGAGCTTTAATGAACTGTATGCAAGGACAAGGCGGTCATAGAAAGACCCTGTTAAAGACGATCCTGCAAGATATTCGTTGAAAGCTTCCTGATAAGCTCCTTTCTTTTCACAAAGAAGACCTTTGTACATATGAAGCCTTCCTTTGTGTTCAGGAGAAAGCTCCTTTCCGCTGTTTTCAATTAAGGTAATGAACTTTTCAGCTTCAGAATATTCTCCTTTCTTTATATAGATATTAAGAGCGGGAATATAAAATATTTCCCTGTTTTCAAGCACATACTTTGTAATATCGTTATTTTTTGCTGAAGTTTCCCTTAAGAATTTTTCAACAACAGGCTCTGAACCGGCCCGAGCCGACCTTAACATGTCCGCCATTTCATTTTCCCTGTGAAGATATTTAAGGTCCCGGTATATGCGGTTCAGAAGGTCTATTGTCAAAGGATCACTAACGGCGACACTTTTTCTGTAAAATTCAAACCCCTGCGATGCACCTATCCTCGTCATGTACTTTCCTGCAAGATAATATACAAAATAGTAATCCGGGGCTTTCATTACTGCAGCTGATATGAACTGTCCTGATGATGCCGACACGGCACTGTCGCCGCTGTTCATGCTCAGCACCGCCTCCTTCATCGGCAGGGAATAGTCTGCAGGATAAAGATGAACGAGGTCTGCGTAATTGTGATCAAGAGCATACCCGCACCATTTTCTGCCTGTTTCAGTCGAAACGGTCAGCATTGTCAGAAAAGCCGCCGTAACCGCTGATAAAAGCACTGCTTTCTTTTTCCAGCCGCTTATGGAAACAGGTCTTGCAACCAGAACCAGAACCGCCGTCACAGGAAAAAGAGTTGAAAAATTATGAAGATTGAAATCCACTGTATTATGAAGCAGGACAAAAAAGATCACAGCTGAAAGGCCCGGAGCGGACTTTTCGCCTCCCCCTTTCAAAGCCCAGATAAAAAGGAATAAAAGCAGAATCGTGAAAAATGCGCCAGTTTCCAGAGCCAGCTGTACCGGCTCGTTCTCGAGCTGATCAAAATGTCTTTCGGGATTTGACTGATAATACGGATAAACTTTTGAAAAGCTTCCTGTTCCTGAACCGGTCAGATAGAAATCTGAAAAATAACCTCTGACAGATTTCAAGTTCTGCGCCTTTTCAAGATACCTGTCACTGCCTGAGTCCAGAAACTCCCTTTCCAGCAGGGTATAACCCGAATAAAATGCTGTTGTAAGAGCAAACAGAACTGTAACCATCAAAAGGGCCCGTCCTGTTTTTCCGGAGCTTTTCCCTTTTTCTTTCTTTCTTTGAACCGACAAAAGAAAGATCACCGACATCAGATATGCAAGGATGCCTCCCTTGGAGACAGTTGATATCACCGCTATGGTGTGAATGAAGAATATCGCCCCGTAGAGGATCCGGATCCTTCTGAAATCGTTTTTAAGGGCCAGCACCAGAGCAATTATTCCTGAAATACCGAAATATGCGGCGGCATGATTGGGATTGACGATGATGGGTTCAATAAGAAATCCTGAACTTCTAAGCGTTCCGTAAAGCCATTTCTCGATCTGCAGCAGTTCAAAAGCGGCGGACACAAGAATTACAGCGGAACTTATGTAAAGTATGGTGTCAAGGACCATCTGCCTGATCTTATGGCTCCCGCAATGAACCGCTCTGGACATCATAAAAGTGAAAAGCATTAATGCGATTATCCTGACCGAACTGTAGAAAGTGTCAGGAATAGACATCGTAAGCGGTCTTGCGCCTGTTGATTCGATCATGTGAAAATAATACCCTTTCGGGCTCAGGAACTTTAAAAGAAAAAGCGGGACCGGTATAAGCTGCATGAGCGAGTAAACAAGCAGTGCTCCGAAAGGAATAAGAAGAGCGGAGACAGCAACAGGTTTTTTAAGCACAAGAAGATAGCCGGTATAAAAAAAAGAGGCGGCGGCAACGGCAAAAACTATCACAAAACCGGTTTCAAGGTGGGAATAGACTCCTCCGAGAAGAAAAGGTGAAAGGATCAACGGTACAGAGATCCCGAGCCATGTAAGGAACAATTTATTGTTCACTCTTTCCTCCATCAGGGAAAGTTATAATAAACCTGGACCGTGAGAGTGTGCTCGCTCGTTATTGTGTCTATGGAATTTGTGCTCGGGGATTTTTCAACAAGAAACTCATACTGAATGGCTGCAAACCTTGAGATCCAGATGAATGCCGATGATTTTGATGTAAAGCTGAAATTTTTAACATCGTTGACAGGTAGCAGTGAATCAAACTCTTCTTTTATTTCAAGGAAGCTCAACGGAAACAGGGACATATAAAGATAAAATTCAGGACCTGTCATATTGTTGAAATAAGGAACTCTTGTCAACAGCTGCTCATCCTCCAGCTTTGAAATATCGTAGGAATAAGGATTGAAATCCTGCCTGACACCCCAACCTATCCTTCCGTTTATCTTGAAAATGTTTCCGTAACTGTAATCAGCGTTCAGACCAGTGCCTTCCTGAAGTATCGTGGTTGAAAAAGATTTTGAGTATGTGAAATTCTCGCCCGGCTCTATCGTGTTTTCCGTGCCGTCTCTTTCCCTGACTGTCACCTCGGTTTCACCGTTTTTAAAATATTTGTAGAAGAAAGGGGCTCTCACTCTAACTGAAACATATGGTCCGACATATTGATTTATTCTGTAAATGAAAGATGAATCAAATTTCATCAAGTCTTTGATAAATTTAAGCTTTTCGCCGTCCGGCTTCTGGAACTGCTCATTTATCTCAAGCCTGTTGATGAAAAGGATGTCTTCCTTGTCGTAAACTATACTTGTGTTGATGCTCGACCCGAGGGTGAAATCGTTCGTTGAACCGGTCCCCCCCTTGACATAACCTGAGTTTACCATTGAGAAATTAGCGGAAATGCTGCCTTTGAACGACCAGTTGCCTGTATATTTTCTATCTTCGTAATCGCTTATAACCTCGCCGCCGCCCATTACAGCTCTTGTCTTTTCTTCAAATATCATCTGAACGGTGCTTGAATCGCCTGCCACAGTCCTTACCGTTACAAAATTCTGGAATGAATACGGGGACTCTCCTCTTTTCAAAATTCTATAAAGGGCCGGCTTGAGTATCCATATCTGCTCTTTTTCACCTCTCAGGATGTCCGCGCCTGTGCCTGCTCCTATCTGGACCTTGTCCTTTTCATCAACTATCGAATACGACTCCTTGATGTCGTTGTTGTTCTGGTCTATCGTTTTTATTATCAGAGCGGACCATACCGGCAGAACCACAGAAAGCCTTTCGTTCTCAATGTGGACGGACAGTTTCATCTGTACATCAAGAGGTCCCGATCCCACATAAATGTAATATTCCCCGGGATCAAGAGGAATCCTCTTTCCCGGTTTTGCATCCATGACATATTCATCTTCTTTAAAGATCGTATAGTGCGGTTCGAGATCCGGATCGACAAGTGCCGGAACAAAAAGCACACCTTTCTCCATCGGTGTCAGAGTCGTGTCCTGCTCTATCTGATCAAGTATCTTTCTATCTGTGACTTCGCGGATGTCAACAGACTGGGAGTAGACGGCAAATGAAAAAAAAAAGATTGAGGCTGCAAGAGCTTTTTTAATCAATGTTCAGTGCTTCATATACTTTGTTGAAAAAAATGTCCGTCTCTTTTTCAATTATTTCACCCATTGCCCTTACAACCTGGACTGTCTCTCTTTTTGCAACCTCTTTTCTTTCTTCAAAGGAATGGGATATTATTGAACGGTCGGTCTTATAATCCTTAAGCTCAAAAACGATCGAGACCCTTGCATATGTCTTCTCTCCGCTCTGAACTTCATCAAGGGCCAGCACTCTGCCGGTAAGAACATAGTCAGGCCTTCTTTCAAGTTCAAGTATGACATCTGAAAAAAGCTCCGTCTCCGCAAGGTGTCTCGCAAATACATCTGTTATCATGTCACCAGGCTTTGAAGCCCAGAACTGCGTGTTGTAATAATACATTTCATACATGGATTTGCGGTAGACGATGTTGTGCCTGCGGTAGATCTTGTCCACATCGAATGTCTTAACTCTGACAGTTCCTGATATCTTCTTTCCTTCAGTCTTTGCAGGTTTGTAATAGATCTGATAGTACTGTTTGACAGGAGCGGAAGAGGAAAAAAGCGAACATGAGGACATCATCATGACCATCAGAAGCAATGAAACGATAAGTATGTTTCTCATTTTCCTTTATCCTCCGGGCCTGAACTGAACAGTGATGCCGGGTTTTCCATGATTATCCTTGTGAACTCGTTGAAATTGCTCATGCCGTCAGACATTTCGGTAAAAGTCCTGTCAATATGCTCTTTGTTCCTTTCGAGCGTTATATTCACCGTTTCAATGGTCTTCTGTGTGTTCTCGACAAGTACGAACATCTTATCAATCTTGTCTTTAATGTCAGCTCCCCGGTAGTCTTTCTGAACTTCTCTCACAGTTTCTTCAATAATAGCAAGGGTCTGTGATATTGATCCTTTCGGAGATGTCATATCTTTTACATTGGTTGTTATGGCATTTATGTTTGCCATGTTCCCATTTATCTCTTTCAAAAGGGTGTCAACTCTTGATATTATGCTTTTTATGTCGTTCTTATTGTCTCTTAAAATGACATCCACCGACCCAGTTATCCCTTTGACATTCTTGGCGATAGCTTCGACATCCTCTTTTTTTACCCCTTTGATGGCAAGATTGACTGTGTTAAGTATCGACTCAAGTTTCTGTGCAATAACCGTAGCTTTTCCCGTTATTTCATCCCAGTCGCTCTTCTGCGAAGGAATCTCTCCTCCCACAGGAATATCCTTTCCTGTTCCTCCGCCCTGAAGCTCAAGGAATTTAAGCCCGGTGATGCCGATATTCCCGAGCTGTGCGGCAGTCCCCTCTTTTATGGGTACTCCGGGCTTGAGACAGAAACCTATCTGCACAACAGCCGTGTTTTCCGGGTCTATTGATATCTCTGAAACATGACCTATGTTCATTCCCTGAAATTTCACAGAAGAACCTTCGGTCAGTCCTGCAACAGAAATGTCAGTAAATCTGGTATAATAGCAGTCCTCTCTCTTCAGAAGTCTGTTCCCGACAAGGAGGGCTGTTATCAGAATAACTATCACCGTTCCGAAGATGAAAAATATTGCAACCCTTCTTTTCTGGGCTTTTGTGATCTGCATTTCACCCCTTGAATCTCAATTGAAACGATTTTAAGTTTAAATATAAGTATTGTCAACAATTTGAAAAACCGCTTTTTTTAGCTGTTGACAACATATTTCATCCTAATATAATCAGAAAGATTTTAGTGTTTGGCACAACCGCAATAATTATGTACACATGGAGGTTTTGATGAAGAGTTTTTCAACTATTTTAGCAGTACTGCTTATGACTGCGGCTCTGTCCGCTTCAGGGACAGGCATGTTCTCAAAAGCAGCAGTCTCCGCTTCTTCCAGTCACCCTGTCATGATCACCGGGATAAGCATTCCGGTCAAGGCAGATGAACTGACACTGACAAAGTTCGTTAAAGAAGCTTTCTACAAGAATTTCGCCATCGGAAAAGATGTTGAACCGAAACTTTTCAAAGCGGTGGACATCGACGGAACTAAGATCTATAAGTTCGTTCCTTTCTACAAAGGCATCCGCGTTGACGGAATTTACACTGTTCTTACTGTAAGAAACGGAAAGATCGACAGGATCAACAACAGTCTCGGAAAGATTAACATTGACATCACAAAGATGATCTCTGAAAAAGAAGCTGTGAAATCGGCCATGGATATCAGAAATATCAAAAAAATGCCGAAGAAATACAGCGCTGAAAAGATGATCGTAAGACACATGGGAGCTTTTGTTCCTGCGTATAAAATCAGATTTACACCTGTAAGTCTTGCTGACAGCAGGTTCCATATCATAAATGCACTTACCGGAAAAGTAATAAAATCAGGCAACTCCACATATTTTGCCGATGCAGACACAGAGACACCCGATGAGGACACAGTTACAGGAACACCGACAGACATGGCTAAAATATGGGAGTTCAATCCTCTTGTGACCCCCGAACTTTCAGATGTTGAGCTTCCGTGGGTCGCTCCAGTTGATGACGCAGGGTTCACAGCTGAAGAACAGGGTTTTCTTACAACAGATATCGACAAAAACGGTATCAGAAAGATAAAGGCTTTCAACTGCCCCGATAAGGATGAAAAGGTCAGTCTTGAGGAAATGACAGGATACCCGATCTCAGTTCCGATGTGCAGTCCGACACAGCTTGCCAACAAAGTTTATAACGGAAGCTTCATTTATGATGACTGTGAAGAGGGACATGAGTTCGTAGAAGCCAGCATGACAGAAGAAAAAATAGACAGATGCGCTGAAATTTCAATGTATTATCACGCTTCAAAGATATACAAATACATCAGAGGACTCTACAAAGATGTCGCTGCGGAAGGAGAGTTCTATCTTCAGAATAACGATGAAACAAGGCCTCTTAATGTCATCGGTAATTTTACAACGCCCGAGCTCAGCATGGAAGCCATCATGAACGGATCAATGACACTTGTTCCGATGGACAATGCTATGTTCTCGCAAGATAATCCCATGATGGGAGATCTTCTTGCACAGTTCGGTGTTAAAGGCGACCTGCTGATATTCGGACAGGGGACAAAGGGAGATTTCGGGTATGACGGCGATGTCGTATATCACGAGTTCGGTCACGCAACAGTCTACACGGCAGGTATTGCAGGTATGGAATTTACTGATAAATACGGTATGTCAAACGAGCCCGGCTCTGTTCATGAAGGAATCGCAGACACTTTTGCTTTTATCATGACAGACAATTCCTGCACCGGTGAATACGCTTCCGAAGCAATAATAAAATGGGCGGCTTCCCAGGACGGAACTGTCGAAATGGACAAAGAGGGTGACTTCTACTGTATGAGAACCGCTCTGAACGAATACAAAGTCTTTGAAGATTTCATCGCTGAAGTTCACTGGGACGGACAGCCGCTTCTCGGCGCTAACTGGGAAATTTACAACCTCATCAAGGGAAGTGATACCGATACTCAGGTTCATCGCGACAACCTCATGAAAATCATACTTAAAACTCTTTATGCTATCGGCGATGGCGATGCATCTTTCAAACTCTGGGCCGATACATTCATGGACGAAGTAGGAAAAGATGATAATTTCAAGGCAAAGAAGACCGAGATAGAAAAAATACTCACGGACAGGAATTTCTTTGAAGAAAAGAGAGCCCGCTCAGCCAACGAGAAAATTAAAATCTCCTATATCGCCGGTGCTGCTGCTGCAGAAGGCGAAGAAGATCCGACTGGCGGGATCACAGGCGGCGGAAGCGGCATAACCATCACTGTTAACGGTGAAGAGATCAATGTTGCTCCGAGCTATCTCCAGTTCTACTACGATGTTCCTGCAGATTCAGACAAGAACGGTCTGAAAGTAACTGCAACCGTTGCCGCAAGCAGCGGCGGATCTCTTATCGGTGGCGGAACAGGAACTCCGGCACTAGATGTATATTACAGAAAAGGCGCTCCTGTTGAATATGTTCTTGACGAAGAATCCCTTAAAACAACGGTTCTCATGGACGGAGATGCAAAAGCTGAAGGTACCGGTTCAATTAAAACATGGGGGCTTTACGGTATTGAAAAAGGGCAGCGCTATTATTTCCAGTTCATAAACACCGCTTCATCAGCAGGCACTATCAGCAGTATTTCTGTCGCAACCGCAGATGTTGAAGAAGAGACCGGTGACGAAGATGATACTGATGCTGAAGTAACTGACGAAGCAAATTTTGAGAACGATCCTGTAACAGACGAAGAGAACGAAGGAAAATCAGGATCTTCATCAGGATGCTCACTCACATTATAACCACCGCTTGATATTTATTTTTCCCTAAATATAATCCTTAATTGCAGTGTGTGTTAATCAGCTTTAAATTCGGGGGATCTCATGAAAAAAATCGGTTTTATTTTTTTACTACTTGCTGCCGGAATATTTATGCTTTCCTGCACAGTGAACGATGACGGCGGAACAGATACAGAAAATGCCGTCAACGATAACGGAAACACTACTCAGGACAAAGAGCAGACAGGAGACGATGAAGGCAGTGAAAATGATACAGAAAAACCAGACATCGATGAAGGCGGAATGTATGTAGAATGCACTCCGGGAGAGACCAGAGAATGCTTTGAAGGTCCGAGCGGATCAAAAAATGTAGGAATATGCCAGGCCGGTATAGCTACATGTGTCGTTGACGGTACCGACTGGAGCGAGTGTGTGGGACAGGTGCTTCCTGAAGCCGAGATATGCGGAGACGGGATCGATCAGAACTGTGACGGGGAAGACACGACCGATGCCAATGTTATCGATATTGACGGTGACGGCTTCAACTACTGCAACGGCGACTGCTGTGAAACAACATGGGAATGCACAATTCCTGAAAGAGTGGGACCTTCCTCATTCGAAATACCCGAGAACGGCGTTGATGACAACTGTGACGGAAATGTTGATGAAAAGGAATCCTGCGACTCAGGTCTGAGTGAAGATTCAACAGACCCGATGGATATGGCAAAGGCAATGGGAATATGTCCTGTGACAGAAACAAAAGGATACGGTCTTGTAAGTGCGGAAATGCTTTTCCCTGACGGAACGGCAACAAGCCAGGCATTCCAGGTACAGGGTCAGGATGCACAGGGCAACACGACTACAATAGACTGTTCAGCAACGCCTCCGAACCCCGATTCCTATGCAATACTTTCAAAGTTCGGAAATGTCATAGCACCCCACGAAGGAAGCAATTTCTTCATGATGTCATCAGGTATTGCAGACGATCCGATACCTGCAGCTGAAGCAAAACAGGACGGAACGTCCACAGAGTTCATGTGTACAAGGTCCAACGCTCCGGTCGACTGGTATACAGCTAACGGAAATCAGTTCCCCAGCTCCCCGGGTTGCGGAGGTCTGACCGGCGGAGACCCCGGCAAAGAACCGCTTAATGACCCTGTAATGCTTCAGGTGAAAGTAAAGGTTCCCAAAAACGCAGGTTCTTTCAGTGTTGACATTTATTTCTTCAGCAGGGAATTCCCGGAATATGTGTGCCAGTACAACGATTTCTTTGTCGCTCTGCTTGACTCGACATTTACTTCAAGTGATATAAATCTACAGAACCCCATGGATAAAAACCTCGCAAGGGATGAGTTCAACAATCCGGTTGGAATAAATCTTGCAAAGGCCGGGCTTTTCCGTGTCTGCTGTAACGGCGGAATGCTGGCCTGCGGATACGATCCGACGAACAACTACTCACAGTTCTGCACCCTCGGACCTGGCGAACTTGACGGAACAGGGCTTTACGGTGATGACAAGAATGGCGGAACAGGCTGGCTCATAACAAGAGGGAATGTCGTTCCAGGCGAAGAGATCACCCTCAGGTTCGCTATCTGGGATGCCCTGGACCATATTCTTGATTCCGAGATCATTCTTGATAATTTCCAGTGGTATGAATCAAATAAGAAACCCGGCACTGACGACAAATAATCAAAAAAATTAACTTAAAAAAAACGCCCCCGGCAGAACCGGGGGCATTTTTATTTTAAGCGTTGGAAGTGTTGCTCCTGGGAGCTTCAGTCGAGAAGCCTTTCGGCGGTTGATTTGAAGTTAATCACAGTGTTGGTGTTGTTAGAATGCGTTTCCGCGATTTTTTGACCGATGAATGAAGAACAACCTCTTCCTTTTTCAACTTTAAATGAACGCGACACATTATAGCAAATACCGTGCCATAGTTTTTCAAGACTAAAAACATCAATAATTCCATGACAATATGAAAAAACACCTGTCTTTGTGTTAATTTTATGTTAAACAGAGGAACCCGGGACGGGGCGGTGTTTACTAAGATTTACACCTGGTGTTGCTAGTAGATAACATAGCTGGTCAGCGGAATTTCAGCCCTGTAACCCGATGGATCGGTGACTTCGGGAACATAAATTTCACCATCAAGAAAGGCGCTATATGTGAAAATGTTCTTCTGCCCCTTTACAATACTTTCCGTTATATCAATGTTTATGAGCTTCACGTCCTGCCCGGGGCACCAGCCTGCCCTGCCGAAAGGCCACGAACCGTACTGATTGGGAACAACCCCTTCATTAACAAGGTCAAAACATCCCCTGTCCGTCCCTGCATTGTTAAAATCTATTTCATATGGAGTTCCGTTCACATAAAAAACAGCTTCAAAAGGACAGAATTCAGCACAGTTTGCCACTTCCGATCCGTTGCCGTGACCCGTAATGTAGGAAGAGATCATAACCTTTCCTGCACTATCAGGAATCTCTATCTCCGTCTCCGTCCACTGATCGTTGTATGTCTCGTTAAAAGGAACAGTTCCCTTGAAAAGATCAATGATCTCAACAGCTTTTGTTTCACTGTCATTTTCTTTATAGACAAAGTTCAGATAGTTTACATACTGATCTCCGCTTACTGTAAACTTGAATTTATATTCACCTGCTTTGGGAAACAGAGGGGTGAGCGGAGTTATGTCCGTAAGCCATCTGCCGCTTCTGCCGTAAGTGGTTATCCATCTTCCTATCTCAACGGTACAACTTTCATCGGTCGTGTCTTTGCAAAGGAAAAGCTGCTGAATTCTATCCCATTCACAGGTTGCAGGATCGTCACACACCTGAGTTAAGTCTATGTACAAATTGCCGGTCTTTTCAAATTCGGGAATATCTGCAGTAAAATAAAGATATTGCGTCCAGCCGTCACCTTCAAACGGAAGTCCGTCTATCCCCTTAATGACTTTGATGCCTGCAGGGTCTCCGTTCAGCCTGTTCCACAGCCCTTCTTCATAATTGTAAAGTTCGGCTTCTTTGTAAACGAACTCGAACACGGGGTCCAGAGACGATGATTCCCACGAATGGAACATTCCGGCCTTTCTGATCTTCTGAAAGCGGTCAATTCCGAGAAAAAAGTCCTTGTTCGCCGCAAGCCAGTCCTTTATCCAGCCGTCAGCTTCCTTTAACGGTTTTGTAACAATGTGAATTTTTTCCTTTATTGATGTCCTTCCGCTGATCTCGAAAGCACTGTCGATCGTTTCTTTGATAATTGAGATCTTTTCATCAAGAAGGTCCTGAACTCCGTCAACAGCAAAGAAGTAATGTGTGTTGTCCGGGGTTCTTTCGAACATTCTTATCATGTCGGTCTTCCAGATAGCAGTACTTTCGCTGTTTGACGGTCTGTAAATTATAAAAATATAGTTCTCGTCTTTTTTTCTGTTCTCCTGAAAATTCCAGTCCCCTTTTTCAGTGGTAACCGTGAAATCGCCCGCTGTTTCACCGAAACCTGTTCCGTAAGGCCCTTCTTCAAATTCGGGATTGATAACCGCATCTTCATCAGCTGCCTCATCAGTATCTGCCGGATCGTCCTGCACATCCTCGTCCGCAAGGTCAGACTGATCGCTGTCATTTAAGATATCGGCATCATCCTTTTTTTCGCTTTCTTCTTTACAGGAAAACAGTAAAAAAGAAAAAATAACGGATAGAACCCAGATGGTCTTTAAATGCATTTTGACACCTTGATCTGTTGATATTAATAAAGTATGGAAATTAAAGAACAACAGCGGAACAGCCCGAAGATGATGATTTTTTCTCTTTCAGGCAGTATGCCGAGCAGCCGTCTCCGCTTATCTTGTTACCGTCATCGCACTGTTCACCGAGATTAATTACACCGTCACCGCAGTTGGAGCTTCCCGTATCACCTGTGTCTCCGGTATTTCCGGTATTTCCCGTATCGCCGCCGGTATCACCGGTGTTTCCTGTGTCAGCCTCGTCCTTACAGTCAGATTTATCCCATCCGGAACAGTCATTCTTACATGTCGCCGTACCAACAGGCGGTGTAGAAGCAAGGTCTGCACAGTCTATCTCTTCGCCGTCACAGATCTCGCCGTTATCAAGGTTGCCGTTGCCGCACAATTCGCCGCCGCCGCCTTCGCAAGTAGAAGTATCGTATCCTTTACAATCATCTCTGCAGTTTGCGTATCCGCCAGTGAAACTGTCATCTATTGATTTACAGGATTTGTATCCGCCATCACATACTTCGTCACCTTCTTTGAGGTCGTTACCACAGTTGGCCACAACTTCGGTTCCCTCAGGAAGAATCTTGTTGGAAAGACATTCATATCCTGTACGCACCTCATTGAAATCGCATTCCGCTATACATTTTCCTCCATAACATTCAACCCCCTTATTGCTGTTATAGCAATCTGAGGCCTTTGTACATTCCGCTGAACAGTACCCGCCTGTCCAACCCGCATCTGTAATACAAATAGGTGTTTCTGCGGTATTAAGGCAGTTTTCTGATTTTGTACATGCATCACCAGCCCTTCCGTTCCCGCCATCGGCACAGTCATTGTCCACAGTCCCATCACAATCATCATCCCTGTCATAACCGTCACCGAAACAGAGATCCATATCTGCAGTGGAAACACAGGCTCCGCAAGTACCGTTCTTGGCACCGCTAACCATTGCGTTGGCATCTACAACACCGAAACCAAAACACGGAGAGTGATCTTTTGAGCCTGATGCCAGCCATGGATCGGTCTGAGAGACCCATCCCCCTTTTGAACATGTTTTTGATGTTTTTGCCGCAGATGCTTTTGCGCAGTTCATTATTCCTGAAAAAGTAAGCTCTGTATTTGCGGATATCATCAGTGCCACGGCACCCGAGGAAACCGGTGTGGCCGCACTTGTTCCTGCAAAAACGCTCGTATAGTTCAGATCGCTTAAATTGTCACCGTCATATCCCGTGTTGTAATTATAACCGTAGGAACCCTGTATGTCGGTAGTGTAATTACCTGCTCCCGCACTGAGGTCTATCTCGACACCGAAATTGGAATAGCTTGCCATTGAACCGCTTGATTCTAGAGCACTTATCACTAAAATGTCATTATCTTTTAAAAATCCCTGATAGGATGTGTTGCAAGAATCGTTACCTGCCGCCCAGAGCATGACTGTTCCTTTTCCTCCTCTTCCGTTTGTCCGGCCGTAATCGACAGCTGAAGACTGATTATTGTCTGCGGGAGAAGAAATGCAGTTGCCGGAGTTATCGGTCCCTTGAGGACCCCAGCTGTTGTTCACTACCCATGCACCTTGGTCGACAGCATATTCCAGAGCATCTTTTATTGTATTGGGATAAAGGTACGAACCGATGAGCCTGATAGGTATTATCGGACAGCCCCAGCATGAAGCTGCCACACCAAGACCGTTATTTGTCTTTGCTCCGGCAAGTCCTGCGCAGGATGTTCCGTGGGGAACGCCCTGATGATCGTCCTGCGCTTTGTTCGGATTAGGATCATTATCATTTGAAATAAAATCATAACCCGAAAGAACATTGAGGTCCGGATGTGTCGTGTCAACGCCGCTGTCAACTATGGCTATCCTCGCATCTTTGCCTGCTCCGGTCTCTGTATCCCATGCATACTGAGCCAGTATCTGGGTCAGATGCCACTGATTCCCGAAATAAGTATCATTGGGTGTTGTTGATTTCAATTCGTGGTGCCAGAACCAGTTGGGCTGAGCCCACCTCACAAGATCTCTTTCAACAAGCGTGTTGGCCACTGCGAAGGGATCTGTTCCGGCAGGCAGAGAAACTGTATAGAACTCAGGATCTCTCGGCGATATCTCAGCAACCGTCAATCCATATCTTTTAAAAACATCTTCTCTTTTTTCAGCAGAAGTATATTTATAGAACTGAATGTTCATCATTCCGTCAAGAATAAGAGGGTCCTTTGCATGGTATGTTACAACAGGCCAGGATGGAATTCCGTTCTTTGAAAGAAGGTTCCTTATTCTTATCCAGCTGGTTCTGTCATTTTCATCTATCTGAACTTTGTGAGCTTTAACATGCCCTTCTTCTTTCACCACAGCCTTTATCACTTCCGAAAGATACACCCCGTCCAGCTTCAGACCGTTCAAGGTGTGAATATTCACAGAAAAAGGTATCGATATCATATCATACTTCTGAAGAAGGTACTGTGGCTGACCTTTATAATAATAGAAAGTGTCATAAAGCTTTCCATTTATGGAAACAGTTTCACCAAGTACAGGGTTTTTCAGTTCATTTGCAAAGATCAGTCCGGAAGAAAGAACGAAAATCATCAGTACGATCAACTTTTTTAACATTGGCTGTATCCTCCTCAAAAATATTTTTTATGTAAAGATCGTAAACCGCTTTCATTTGCAAGTACTGTTCCCGACTTTTTTAATCAATCATTTCAAACTGTAAAAAGCGACTCTTATGAAAAAGTACTCCTTTTGATACTAAAATCAAGCCATTAGTTGCAGCAGACTGATTTTTTTTTGCTTGACAGGATTTTCCGCAAGTGTAGAATCGGCTCTGTGTGGAATTTTGTTTTTGATGTTTTTTTTAATTTTGTTGGAGGTTATGTATGAAAAAATTATTGATCGCGATGATTCTTATCATTGCTGCTCTTTTTATCATCAGCTGTGATGAAGAAAGTGAAGATTCATGTGTAGAAGGATCATTTTATTGTGCAGAAAAAGCCCTTCATAAATGTGAAGGCGGCGTTTACAAACTTGTCCAGAATTGCGAAGAAGTCTGCAACGCAACAGCTGGAAAATGTGAAGATGAAGGCGGCGACACAGGCAACACTGGCGATACAGGCAACACTGGCGATACAGGCAACACTGGCGATACAGGCAACACTGGCGACACCGGCAACACAGGTGACACAAGCGACACAGGTGACACAAGTGATACCGGCAATACAGGAACAGGCGATACATGCGATGAAATTTACTCCTGTATGGTAGACTGCGGACAAGATCAGACTTGTCAGCAGACTTGCTATGATGCAGGTTCGACTGAAGGAAAAACTCAGATTGAAGCAATGTTAAATTGTTTTGACACACAGTGCGGCTCAATTACTGATCAGGATGAATTTTCAGCATGTGCTAACGAAAAATGTGCAACTGAAATTTCAGACTGTGGTCTCGGCGGCGGAACACCCGGAGACACAACTTATAATTCTCCGTATGGAAGCGCAACTCTTAATTTCAGCACAAATTATGTTTATTCAGACCCGAACGATCAGTCTCAGGATGGATTTATTATGACTCCCTTTGCAACTGGCTCTATAGGTAATAGCGGTGGTTTTAACCTTGCACCAGCTGATGCTTATGCAAATGTTTCTTATGGAATGTATTCTGCACAATACACTGCCGTCGCTGTTGTTCAGATGCCTTATTATGCAAATGGACAAAATGCTGAGCCGGGAACATTGGCAATTCAGCTTGTTTTTGATGAAACCAAAATAGGCGTTGGTTCCGGAACAATTGGTTTAACAGAAAACGATATTGCGCAAATGTACATTTTTGACGAAGAAAGCGGTGCTGAGTGTATGCACGCTGTTGGTATAGGAACTGTTAATATTACAGCTTCTCAGAATGTCACTGTTGGCGGAACTGGAAGCTCGTTTGCAATTAACGGATCTGTTCAGCTTTACAGTCCTGCAAATGTAGAAGGCTTCGGAGACATAAGAGAAGCTTTCCAGGATCCAGTTGTAGCTTGTTCCGTAAAATAAAATTATATTTATTATTTTTTCTAAAACCCCGGCTCCGGCCGGGGTTTTTTTATCTTTAAGAATTTTTAAGTTCAGCTGTTAAATAACGATGATAAGAAGCAGGATTTTTTGGATTAACCCTAATTATAAAAACTTTTCTGAACAAAAAGTTTGCAGGGATATACTGTTTCCGGATCCGGATTTGCAATATAACCCATTGTACAACCTACAGAAAGTAATTCGTTGCTGTCGATAATTTTTATATGGGCGTTCCAAATGAAAGAACCTTTATAAGCACCGTCACACTGCCACCAAGAATTCACCAGAGATAATACTTGCTCACCTTGGTCTGTAAAATCCCTATCCAGATTTTTATCAGCTCTTAAATATGTGACACTATGATCAATATCAACAAAAACCGCATCGTCGTTGTTGTGATAGATTGTATCCATGCTCAAAGGAATCTCTCTTTCTGCGGGACTGGTTACTTCTGCTGTCACCGGTGTTCCAAATGGAGTTTTTACATCGTATAACTTGTTTTCACCGTTTTCAATTTCAGAGAACATAAGCATGTTTGAAGCATAGTTGTATGCAAAATTTGTCATTCTTATGTGATCTGAATACACATCATTTCTCGTATAGCTGTCAACGATACTTCCATTTGTTTCATCCATTTCATAAAGGAAAGACACACTTCCGCTTGATGGTGGCATAAGTCTTGAATAACTATATCCCCCCGAAACAAGAAGGTTTTCCAAGTCTTCATCAAATTTTACTTTTTTTATCACACAATTACTTGACAAGCCTATACAATTATACAAAGTGGTTACATTCGTCAAGCCCGTTGATGTTAGGTCAGCTTTTAAAACAGTTCCATAAAGACCGCTGTGTCCACCAATATATACCTTGCTGTCTTTTATTGTTACACTGTATCCCGCTTTATCCGTGGTTGACGAATTTATGTTCTGCGACCATGCAACAGAAATAATGTTGCTTGTATTTACAGTGATCTTAGCAACAAACACTCTGTAATTTGTTGGGTTGGGAAAAACAGTGCTTGCATATTTTCCAACAATTAAAAAAGAATTTGTTTGACCGGGAATTTTTTCAATATCAAATAATTCATACCATTGATTTAAAAGAATTGAAGAAATATAGTAATTGTCTATTTCACTTCCATTGCTCTGATTTATTACAGACAAATAATATCTTGATGGATTTATCGGTCCGCAATCCCAGCCAGAATAAATTTGAGAAAGAACAAGGTAGTTTCCGTTAGAAAGAACTTCAGAATCAACACCGACCAGATGGGTGTCGGCATACGGTGAATCAATCAACTTATAGTTTACATTCGCACTCGGTGTGCCGGAACATTCTTCATCTGCAATATTCGGCCAGTTTGTGTCAAAGTTTAGCACAAAATTCGTGCCGAATAAAGCTGTTACTGAAAACAGAACCACAACAAAAATAAATTTTTTCATCTTTTACTCCAAAAATCAAAATTAATAAAAAACCTTGGGTGGCAAAAGTTTTTATCATATTATGATTATTCTGTAAAGATATTTGTTTTTAACGATTGTTGTTTTTAATTTTCATGAATTTATCTATTTTCGTCAAAATTTGTCAAATCCTTTCCTTTTTTGTAGTATCTCCTGAAATATTTCTTTTTTAGGAGAAGTTCATGTCAAGAAAGCTCATTGTGATCATTACCCTTTTAGTTCTCTTCACCGGAGGGTTGTACTTTTATTACGGAGAAAGAAAACCTTCAATAAAAGAAGGTTTCTCCGGTAACCTCACAGGACTTGTAGTCGGGATCCCTGGTCCAGAAGCAGGATCGCTCTCAGAAGTCAGGGACGCTTTTTCTACAGGCGAGATAAAGCATGCCGTCAGAGGTTTTTGGAACCCTTCAAAGAATAAATTCGATGCTGAGTTCGTATGGTATGACCCGGACGGTGAAATATCCTATAACAAAGTCATGAACATGTCTCCTGAGTGGACAAGAACCACGATACATTATAAAGGAAACGCTCCCTTGAAAGCCGGGAAATGGACCATTGCAGTCAAAGTTGACGGAAATTTCCTTGGAAAAACTGAATTCAAGGTCGTGCGCGATGAATCCGAAATACCCTTAAAAGCACAGATCAAAGCATTCAATACCGAAAAACTGACTATAAATGAAGCTCACTTCACAGCCGAGAAAATAAAGTGTTTTTCAGATGGAAAATGCGATAAAAACTCCATAATTTCAAACATTTCATCAGATATTTCCAACAGAAAGGTCGGGCTTGCAGTGTCAATCTTCAGAAAAGGGGTTCTGACGGATGTGGTTTTCTCTTCATCAGACAGCTATTCAAACTCCATGGCCCAGATTCTGGATGCCATAAAACCGGTCAAAGACGATCCTTCTTTTGTTGAGCTTTCCATACTTCACTCCGGCATAGATGTATCTTCAGTCGAACAGGTTGTAGGAATGAAAATGAAGCAGGGTATGGGATTTTCCATTTCCAATGAAGGAAAGTCTGCATCGATCCTTCCGACACAGATAGCAAGAAGGCAGATAGAGAACGCAACAGAACTTTTAAGACAGCTTTCCACAGATGCCGGACTTAACGAGAGCGACTGGAAAAAAAGCAGACTTACGGCTTTCATGACACAGGATTTCCTTTTCGGAGAAGGAATGGACACGACTAAGGAGCTTGCCTTCTCAAGAACGATCGTGCCCGTTGAATCTGTAACGCGTGATGACATGGTGAAAAGCGTAGATATGGCGTTTGACTGGTACCTCAGAAACCAGCTGTCAGACGGAAGGTATATGTATACTTTCTTCCCGTCAAAGGATTTTGAACCGGACGATGACTGGGGATTAAGGAACCTGAACGGAATTTTTGTTCTTGCAGAAATAGCGAAGGACAGAAACGACCCTGTAAAAATGGAAAGCGTGAAAAAAGCTATCGCTATATTTAGAACATCGCTCAAAACTGTCAATAATATCAAATATGTGGACTGGAACAAGCACAGACCTGTATCAAGTATCGCAGGAACCGCTTTTCTTCTGGGGGCAATGAGCGAACTGTACGACCCTGATTACAAGGATGATATGAAAATGATGGCCGATGCCATAATATCGCTTCAGGAGGAAAGCGGAAAGTTCAGGACAGATTTCTACAGACCTCTGAGGGATATCGATCAGATGTATTACCCCGGAGAAACACTTCTTGCACTTATGCGCTACTACAGACTCACAAAATATGAACCTGCTCTCAAAGCGGCAGAAAAAGCTTTCCCGTTCTATCAGGATTTCTGGAGCAATAAGGATAACCGCGACGGACCTTTTGTTCCATGGCAGATAAGAGCTTTCCACGAAGTTTACATGGTAAAAAAAGAAAAAATATATGCCGATTTCGTTTTTTCGCTCGCAGACTGGATGATAGGAAAATATCCTCCGCTTAAAAGTGAAGCTGTTCCGGGAAGACAGGGCGCTTTCAATTCTCAGTTCGCTTCAACCGCCGTGTATGCAGAAGGTTTTGCTCAGGCTCTTGCCCTTGCAATAGAAGTAAAAGACCAGGAAAGGATAAACAAATACAGTTCCGTGCTGAAAGGGAATATGGGATACCTTCTCGGTCTGCAGATAAAACCTGAAGACACATACTGGATGAAAAGACCGGAAAAAGCCAAGGGAGCAATTGTTTTCAGGACAGATAACAACGAACTCAGACTTGACTCCACCTATCATGCGATATCAGCTATAAATTATACGACAAAAATGTTCAACTCAGACCAATGGAGATCTATCGTCTGGTAACCGGGAGATAATGTTATGGAACTTTTTGATATCAGCGAGCTGAAAACAAGGGCGGAAAGGTTCGGCAGACAGCTTTCTGTGCAGAATATCGACTGTGCTGTTCTTACTTCGAACCAGGATCTGTTCTATTTTACAGGATCTGTGCAGAAAGGAACTGTTGTAATTACCGGATCGGGAGAAATATCGTATTTCGTGAAAAAGAACTTCTCCCGGGCTGAAACAGAGACACCGCTTGAGATAGAAGAATGGGACATTGGAAAGATCGCTGCTAAAATACAGGGCGTCTGGGCAATGCCCTTTGATATCACAAGCCTGGCAGAGCATTCGTTCTACAAGGGAAAACTGGAAAAGGGTCCGGCAGCAGACTGTTCTTTCGCTCTCGCACTTACAAAAATGATAAAAAGTGAAACCGAAATAAAACTGATAAAAAAAGCAGGACTGATCAATCAGCGGGTGATGGAGTTCGCGAAAACGGTTTATCATCCCGGAACAAGGGACATAGACATTCAGGCCGAAATAGAAGGTTACGCAAAAAAAGAACTCGGACATCAGGGTCTTTTCTGGGTCAGGGGGTCTAATATGGAGGCTTCCATGGGGCTTGTGGTGACAGGTACAGACGCACTTGAGCCGACATATACCGATTTTCCGATCGGTGGCGCAGGCATTTCACCTGCTGTTGCACAGGGCGCAAGCGGCAGAGCCGTTTCAGAAAGCTTTGTGGTGGACTTTATAGGTTCCTGCCTCGGATACTGCGCAGACAGCACAAGGACATTCTTTACAACAGAACCTTCTTTGCAAATATCATCCGTTTATTCAGAACTTAACGGGCTTCTTGAAGAGATCGTAAGCAGCAGCGTTCCCGGAAAAACGGGTGATGAGATCTACGGACATGCCATGAGCATTGTTGAAAAACGGCCATGGAAAGATCTTTTTATGGGGTACTCCCAAAAAGTACGGTTCATAGGACACGGTATCGGCACGGAGGTGAACCAGCTTCCCGTCCTTGCGCCTAAACAGAAAACTCCTCTCGAGAACGGAATGGTGATAGCGATAGAACCCAAGATATTCGTTCCTGAATACGGCATAGTCGGTCTTGAAAACACATATGTTCTTGAAAACGGCCGGCTCAGATCCATTACCGGAGACTGTTCAAGAATAAATGACTGGATCATCTGAATGAATTACTTTTTAAGTCCTTTGAACTCCGTAAAAATAGCTTATGATGTTTTCCCCGCCGTGAAAGAAAAAGGCCGAATCCTTTTTCTTACCGGAAGAGCAGAATACTACTTAAAATACAGACACTTCTTCAACATTCTCAATGAAAAAGGGGTTTCTGTCTATGCAATGGACCACCGCGGACAGGGAGGAAGCGGAAGGCTTCTCAAGGAACATCAGAAAGGGCATGTTGAAAAATTTGATGACTTTGTCGAAGATGCCGATTTCTTTCTTAAAAACCTTGTCATTCCAGGATCGGCACCCTCTTCAGAATTGATCTCCATATCACACTCAATGGGCGGAGCGGTCTCTCTTCTTCTCGGAATGAAAAATCCCGGTATTTTTAAAAAAATGATCTTCTGCAGTCCGATGTGGGGAATCAATTTCGGGAAAATTCCTGAATGTGTCATATACCGCCTTTCTCAGCTTTTCTGCTATCTTGGAGCCGGTGAAAGATATGCTCTTGGAAAAGGAGATTTCAATTTCGATCACCCTTTTGAAAATAACGGGCTCACCCATGATCCGGAAAAATTCGGAGAGCAGAGGTCCTTTTTAAAAGAAAACCCTGAATTCCTTCTCGGCGGACCGACAAACAGATGGGCTTTTGAAAGTGTCAAAATGATCAGAAAACTAAAGAGCATTCCTGTAAATACCGGAAGCGATGTTCTGCTTATTCAGGCAGGAGCAGACCCGGTTGTCAGCAGTTTTCATCAAAACTCAATAATTCAAAAAATGGACCGTTCAACAAAAATAACCATCGAAAACAGCTGGCATGAACTTCTCTTTGAAGAAAAAACTATATATTCTCAAGCAGTTGACCATATTGTTAAATTTGTGGAAAGCTGACTTCCTCTATAAAAATAAACCTGGCATCAACTGTTGAATTAACCGTTTCCTAACACAAAACTAACAAAAGTGTTCTATAGCAATCCCGGCTTGGAAGATTTTGACAATTTTCTCGGAGATTAAAATGGATTGGAAAGAAGTGTTTTTTCAGGTATTCGGCGGGCTCGGATTGTTCCTGATGGGAATGAAATTTATGAGCGACGGTATTCAGAAAGCCGCCGGTGACGGTTTGAGAAAGACCCTCAGCCTTCTAACCATAAATCGTTATGTTGCCATATTTGTTGGATTTTTTGTAACCGCCATCATCCAGTCAAGTTCAGCGACAACTGTTATGGTGGTCGGATTCGTGAACGCCGGAATGATGACACTTGTTCAGGCGATCGGAATCATTCTCGGGGCAAACATCGGAACAACGGCAACCGGCTGGCTTGTTGTTCTGCCTATAGTGAAATACGGACTCCCGATCATCGGACTCGGAGTACTTTTAAGATTTGTTTCTAAAAGAATGTCCTTGAAATACATCGGCGAGATCCTTTTCGGTCTGGGAATTCTCTTTCTCGGAATGACAACCATGAGTGAAGGTTTCAAACCCTTGCGCGACGATCCCGGTTTTATCAGTTTTTTCACCCTCGTAAGCGGCTCTGATTATCTGCATATTCTTCTTGGCGTGGCAATAGGAACCCTGACAACAGTTGTCGTACAGTCAAGTTCAGCGACAATAGGCATTGCAATAGCACTTGCGTCTCAGGGGCTTTTAAATTTTGAAGGAGCGGCATCTCTTGTTCTCGGAGACAACATTGGAACGACCATTACCGCCCTGCTAGCTTCAGTCGGTGCAAACTATCACGCAAAAAGGGCGGCCATAGCTCACACCTGCTTCAATGTTCTCGGTGTTATTGTTATTCTGATATTCTTCTACCCTTTTGCTCATCTGGTAGATTCTATCGTCCCCGGAATGCCCGATCTCGTTGATTCAAACGGCGGAAAGCCGCATATCGGAACGCATATAGCAATGTTTCATTCGATGTTCAATATCACAAATGTTGTAATTTTCTCATTTCTTATCGGATTTCTTGCAAAAGTTGTTACTTTCATAATACCTGAGCCCAAAGAAAAGGAAAAAAAGGGGGCATTCAGGTTCACGCATATCCATTACGGTCTTATTGACACTCCTGCAATAGGGATCGCTGAATCTGAAAAAGAACTTGTTGCAATGGCAGAGAGAGTTAAAAAGAACGGTGTGCGGGTACAGGCAATACTTTCAGGAGAAAGAAGCACTGATGATGTCATTAAGAAAATAGAAGAAAATGAAAACCTCATAGATGAATACAGAAAAATGATCACTTCTTTTCTTCTGTCTCTTTCGCAGAAAAGTCTTTCTGAAAGTGATTCACATATTGTCGGAAACTACATAACAGCAGCGGCGAACCTTGAAAAATTCGGTGACTATCTTGTCAACATAGCGATCCAATACCGTAATTTCATTAATAGCGGACTCACCCTTTCAGCACAGGGAAAATCAGAGCTGACCAATCTGCTTGCAAGGAACATGGACTACTACGAAAGAGCCGTCAAAGCTCTTGAAGGTGACATCGTTGATGTAAACGAATTCCTTAAAAAGGCCGAAACTGAAAAGAAAGATATCAAAAAAGAGATCCGCGAGATCAAATTCGCCCATTTTAACAGATTAAAAGAGGGAACCTGCAAGGAAGAAGCGTCTCTGGCCTTTGTGGAAATGCTTACGAATCTTGACGGCATGGCTTCACAGGTCCACAACATCGCAGAGATCAGCAGCGGTCACAAGTTCTGGTCCTGATAAGATCTGATAAGTTCATTATACTTCTCTATTTTTAACTGAAGAAGCATTTCTCCGCTTTTCTTTCCGAGATCCTGCCATTTTTCAGGCAGCCTGATCTCAAGAACCGGTTTTATTTTCTCAATAAACACAGACAATTCATGCGGATACTGACCCGAGTCTGAATAAATCACTTTCAAAAAACCGTTTATGCCTCCCGCAGGAAAAGCTTCAACGGCCTCGATCATTTTTATAACCTTTACCGCCCTCATTTCTCTTATTTTGGGCATAAGCATATGATATTTTGAAGAAAGGACCGCAGATTCTTTAAATTTTCTGGGAGCTTTGATCCGTTCACACATTTCTTTTACGGCTTTCTCCCCCGCTCTGTCGTGACCGTAGTGATGAGGATAAAGTTCTTTTCCGGTCAGTCCTTTTCCGAGATCATGGCAAAGAACGGCAAAATTAAGCAGAGGGTCCGGTGTATCTTTACATAATGCGGCACGGTCAAGAGATTTCATTGTGTGATCAAAAGAGTCGGCATCATCAGGATGATATTCCTCAGGACCTGCAGGAACGCCCGCAAGACAGAAAACCTCTTTAAAATGAACTTCCAGCAGTCCGCACTGGTTCAAAACAGTGAAAAATCTTGAGGGTTTTTTACAGCAGAGAGCTTTAAAACATTCTGTCCACACCCTTTCCGCTGACAGAAAGTTAAGTTCATTTTTAAGTGATGTCATCAGTTCCAGCGTTCCGGCATCAATGGTGAAATCATGGAATTTTGAGGCGAATCTTGCGACTCTGTATGCTCTGAACGGGTCTTCCGAAAAAGCTTCCGAAACATGTACTATTCTTTTTTTCCTCAAATCCCCTATTCCATCGAACGGATCTATGATCTCACCCGTTTCAATGTTCTTTGCAATTGCGTTTATGGTTATGTCGCGTCTCGAAAGGTCATCTTCTATTGATATCCCCGGATCTGATTCTATTTCAAAACCTCTGTATCCCGGAGACACTTTGCGTTCCTTCCTTGCAAAAGCATATTCCTTTCCATCGACAGAAAAAACCGGAAAACTTTTTCCGATAAGTATGGCGTGAGGGAATCTAACAAGGAACTCTTCTACTGTGGCGCCTACAACAACAAAATCGCTGTCTGATGCATTAATTCCAAGAAACCGGTCCCTGACAGCCCCCCCGACCTGAAAGATCAGCATTACCTTATTTCCGCTTTGCTTTTCAGCTCATAAGTTCCGTGATCATCCCCGGAAAGTTCTTTTTGAACCATATTCAGGGATTTTACTATCATGTTCAGTGTTCCGGCAAGGCTCTCGACCCATTTCACAAAACCTGAAGATTCATCATCCCGTCCCATTATCATCTCCCATATCTTGTCTGATTCCGGATACTTGACGACCTTCAGTTCTTTACCGCCACCTATTTTTGAGTTCATATAATCAATAGCTTCCATAAAACCGCCCGTTTCATCCACAAGACCTCTCTCTTTGGCCTGTGCACCGGTCCAGACCCTTCCTTTGGCATGTTTTTCAAGAGCGTCATATTCCATTTTTCTTCCCTGGGCCGCCCTTTCGACAAAAGTTTTATAGATATCATCCAGAGAGCTTTCCATGTTCGCCTTCTGGTCTTCCTCAAGCCTTGTTAGAGATGAGAACATTTCTGTGTTTTTCCCTGTTGAAACAGTATCAAATGTTATCCCCAGCTTTTTAAAGAACTCTCTTGTGTACATTTTTCCAAGCACCACCCCTATTGAACCCGTTATTGTGTTGTGGTCCGCAAAAATCTTAGGTGCCGACATGGAGACATAATATCCTCCGGATGCCGCGACCGTCCCCATTGAAACAGCAACCGGTTTTTTGTTTTCATCCGACATTTTTTTTATCTGGTGCCAGATGGTCTCAGATGCCACGACTGACCCTCCGGGAGAGTTCACTCTGATTATAACTCCTTTTATATCTTCATCTTTTTCAGCTTTTTTAAGCATGGAAAGTACGGTTTCCGATCCGCTGGATTCTGGATATCCTGAAGGGCCGAAATCACTTGTTCCCCTGTGAATTGACCCGGGAAGTTCGATCAGAGCTATTTTCCCCTCTTTCTCAATTTCAAGGTCCATGGGTTGAAGATTTTTATAATTTCCTATTGAGATTATCTTTTCATTACCGGTCACTTTTTTAAGCTCTTCATAAGCATCATCCTTGAAAATTGCGGCATCCACCAGCTTTTTTTCAACCGCTTTTTGAGATGTAAGAGCAAACGAATTGCCTATTTCTTTAACATTTTCGACCGATATCTGTCTTGCCAGAGCAACCTCTTCAACTATTTTACTGAAAATCGAATTTATAAGAGTTTCTGATGATTCCCTGTGTTCCGGAGTATATTTATCCTCGGAGAACATATTCCAGTAAGTTTTATATTCTTTTCTTTTCGAACCGATAGGTTCTATGGCAAGCTTTTCAAGTGTCCCTTTCAGAAATATAGATTCGGATGTAAGCCCGTTAAACCCGACCATTCCTGCCGGCTGCATGAAAATTTTATCAAACGCCGTCGCAAGATAGTAGTTTTTCGTCCCGTTAGTTATCTCTCCGAAGCTGTCTGCAAAACAGTAAGCGGGTTTTCCCGATTTTCTGAACTTTATTATTCCGTTCCTGAGCTCTTCGATCTGTGCATAGCTGAGGTTCAAGTGGGAGATATCAGCAAAAATACCAAGTATTTTCGGATCGTTCTGGGCATCTTTTAAAATAATGAGCGTATCTATGAGAGAGACCTTTCTGCTTAAGAAACTGTCAAAGAAATAAAAGCCTCCGTCTGCATTGACATCCCCCGTTATCGAGGACATGTTGATATTAAGTACTGATTTTTCCTCAACCTCATCTTTCATCTCTGAAAGCGATCTTACGATGATCACCGCACAGATAATGATAATTGTCGTTAAAATTCCGATCGTTACAAAAAACCTTACAAAAATCTTCTTGATGAATTCCATTAATATCCTCCATCAGTTATGTTATTAAACTCTATATCTTTAAAATCACATGCCGTTTCTGTTGAACTCGTCATGATGACCTGATTTTTAAGTTTTACTATTCTGCTGTAAAGATCGTGTTTCCTTTTGCTGTCAAGAAACACAAAAAGATCGTCAATGAAAAACACCGGAAACAGATCTTTTTTTGAATAAAGATTGAGCTCTGACATTTTGAGCACCAGAGATATGAGATAGGATTCCCCCATTGATACTCCCGATCTTGAATCACAAAGTTCTGTCTTTACAACTATGTTATCAAGGTGCGGTCCGTACAAAGTATAGCCTTTTTCCAGTTCTTTCGGAAGCTTTACTTTGAGCTTTTCTTCAATTTCTTCATCCTGCGGACATGTTATTGAGAATTCAAGCTCAGGAAAAATGTCACTATTGTACATCTTAAACTCTTCATTTATCATTTCGCACGCTTTTTTTCTAAGGTCCCTTATCCTTTTAATAAGAGGCAGCGCGGCTTTATTCAGATAGGATACGGTCTTTCCGTCGTTTTTCTTTAACAGTATGTTCTTCTGCCTGACATACCGGCCGTATTCCATCATGTCATCAAAATAACTTCCGTCCTCCATGAAACATATCCTGTCTATGAAATCTCTTCTTCTTTTGGGTCCCCCCTGTATTATCTCCATATCTTCAGGAGTGTGTATAACAGCAAAAACCACTTTCATAAGGTCCTTTCTTGACGAACTTATACCGTCAATAAGTATTTTTCTCTGTCCCGATGAATCAAAACCGATAGAAAGCTCTCTTTTAAAACCGGACAGATCTGTTGTATCAGAACTTACGAAAAGGAATCTGCTTTCTCTGTTTATCAGTTCTTTAATATCCGATGTTCTAAAAGATCTTCCAGTGAAGGAAAAAAAGGCCGCTTCTATTACCGATGTCTTTCCGGAACCGTTGGGACCGTTAAGTACGGTCTTTTGATTTAAAAAAAAATCTCTTTCTGACAGGTTGCGGAAATTTTTAATAAGTATGTGCGTCAGTTTCATAAATTATGACTACATCCTTAAAGGCATTACCATGTGAACATAGTAGAAATTATCAGTTTCTTCTTTTATGGTAAGCGGTTTTAAACCTTCTTCCACAATTATAGAGACCTGCTGTTTATCAAGAACTGAAAGAACATCCAGAAGATATCTTGCGTTTATTCCTACACTTTTATCAATATTGAACGGTTTTTCTACAAGTATCTCATCATTTGAATTTCCACCGAAATTAGAACTTGCGGTCATACTTAGAACAGATCCCTTGAAATCAAATTTTGTAGCCCATATCTTTTCTTCAGAATTCAGGGCTATAACTCTTTTAACTCCGTCAACCAGTTCTTTTCTATTTATCAGTGAAGCATCTTTAGAATCTATCACTGCATACCCGCCTATAACAGTCCTGTAATTAGGAAACTCATTTTTAAGAAGTCTTGATATGAAAACAACATTATTTCCTGTAATGAACATCTTGTCATCATCGATCGCCACTTCAGCTTTTTCTGTTTCAGAGAATATTTTTGACAGTTCTGTGAAATTTTTACCTGATATCACTATTCCCTTATCTATTCCTTCAATATCCAGACTGAAATTCTTTAAAGTCAGAACAGATATCCTGTGAATGTCTGTGGTGACCATTTCTATTACATATTTATCACCGTCTTTGACTTTAATGATAAGAACACCTGAATATGCCTTGTTAACATTATGTTCCGTCATTGAGAATTGAAGCTTTTTAAAAGAATTTATAAGTCTTCCTATTTCAAAACTGTAAGATGTTTTTTTAGTTGAAGGTATTGACGGAAAGTCATTTGCGTCAGCACACGGAACTGTATACTTTGATTTTTCAGCTGTTATATCAAGTATGTTTGATGAAGTATCATATTTAAAAAGTATATTTTCCCCCCTTGCAACTTTACATATATCATGAATATACTTTGCAGGAACTGCTATCTTTCCTTCATCAACAGGTTCCTGGAATATTATTTTAGCCATTACAGTTGTTTCAAGGTTTGTAGCATTTAAAGTACATTCATTGCCCTTAAATTTAAAAAGAACATGACCTAGGATAGGCATTGCATGTTTTTTTTCAATTGATGAACTGCAGTGATCAAGAGCTTTAAGAAGCTCATCCCTTTTGAAGGTTAATTTAATCATAGGATTACTCCATAAATAGAAATATATAATAATAAGCTTGAAAAAATGTTGATATTAAAAAAAAGAGTAATAAAAACAAATACTAACATGGTGTAAAAATGTGAAGATAAATGTTGATGTTCTGTGAATTTAAAAGTTAACATTCTTTTAACACCAAAAATTCTGACATTTGTTACATATTTTTCTTTGATTCATCTATTTCTCTTTCAAGTTTATCTACAATCTTCTTTATATTCATGTCCTCACTCATAAGCTGCTCTATTTTTGATATGGAGGAAATTACTGTTGCATGATTTCTTCCTCCAAAGATATTTCCTATTTCTTTAAGCGTTATGGATGTATATTTTTTTACAAGATACATTGCGATCTGTCTGCTGAGAGATATCTGTTTACTTCTCTTGTTTGAAAGAATGTCGGAATTTTTAACATGAAGGTTGGTTGATGTGAGCTTTATTATTTCATCAACACCGACCGAGCCTTTCTTTTTAATGGTATCTTTTAATATGTCTTCAGCAAATGATTTGAATATCTTTGTTATTCCCATGAGCTCTGAAGATATCTGCAGTGTTTTTAAAGCCCCTTCTATCTCTCTTACATTGTTTTTTAGATTGGCGGCAACGAACCTAGCAGTCTCATCATCAATATTTATTTTATAAAGCTCTGATTTTTTAAGAACGATAGCGAGCCTGGTCTCAAATTCAGGCGGTTTTATATCAAGCGAAACGCCCATAATGAATCTGCTTCTAAGACGGTCGTCGATGTCTTTTATCTCAGAAATATATCTGTCTGATGTAAGAACAATCTGTCTTCCTGATTCGTAAAATGTGTTGAAAATATAGAAAAATTCTTCCTGAGTACTGCTTTTCTTGGAGAGAAACTGAATGTCGTCAACAAGAAGAACATCGTTTGAAAGAATGTTAGATCTGAACTTGTTCATAGTCCCTGAGGAAAGAGCAGCCACATAATCAACAAGAAGCTGATTTGCTGTTGTATAGTAGACAGATTTGTTCTTGTGTGTTATCACATAATTACCGATGGCCTGAATGATGTGGGTCTTACCAAGGCCTGAATCCCCGTAAACGAAAAACGGATTGTAATTTATTCCGGGATTTTTGGCTATTCCCATTGCAGCAGCAAAGACAGTCTGATTTGAAGGTCCTGAGACAAAATTGTCAAAAGTGAACTCTTTCATTATAGAGGTCTCTTTTTTTGCAGCCCGTTCTATATCTTTCTGTACATTTGAAAATGGCAGGGTCGACTGGATCTCCTCCTCCGTGTCGTTCTGTCTGATAATAAAAGTTACGACCGTTGAATCATCAAAAAGATGCGAAGCTATTTTTTTTATCTGATCTGTCCAGCCGTTTTTTTCCAGAACATGAAGGATCTGCTCACTCGGGGCGCCTACAATTATTTCTTCCCGGCTTTCCTTTACTGCAAAAAGCGGTTTTATGAAAGCGTTTATTATTCCGTCACTGTTTGATTTTTTCAACTCTTCAACGATCTTTTTCCACATTTGAACAACCTTCTTCCTGAAAGAGAAGCGACCGCATGGTCTTTTTTAATATTAACCCTTTCATTAACATACTTTTCCGCAAAAAATTCAATATTTTTCTTATTAATTTTCATAATACATTATTTTTCTGCCGGCAAAGGAGTATTCACCTGAATCATCTTTCATTGTGATCAGGTCTGGAGAAACGCTGGAATCCGTTGATTTAAAAACGAGATGGGCTGTGAAAGAAGATGGAGCCACAGAGCTGTTCTCCCTGAAAAAACAGATGTCCTTGAGTGAAAGACCGCAATTTCCTGCGCTTTGCAGAGCGTACTGTATCCTTGAAACAGGATAGACAAATACAAAATGACCGTTCTTTTTTAGAATTTTGACAGATGAAGAGAAAAAATCTTTTAAACTTCCGTAAAATTCATGTCTTGCCAGAGCTTTTGAACTGTTTTCATTCATCTTTCCTGAGTCAATTCCGAAAAAAGGGGGATTGGAAAATATCAGATCGAATTTTATTCTGCTGTTAAATGAAAAATCCCTGAAATCATCATGTATGGGAAAAATAGTATGTGAAAAATTGTTCTCAAAAATGTTTTCTTTAAGAAGCTCAAACATATCTTTCTGAATTTCAACACATGTGATGTCCGGTTTGAACCCTCTGTTTTTTAAAACGATTGAAACAATTCCTGATCCTGCACCTATTTCCAGACTGTTCTTTATTTGATATTTTCGTGATATTTCATTTATGAACCATGATAATATCATGGAGTCAGAATTAAATCTGTATCCTTTTTTATGCTGAACTATAAATATATCGGGTCTGAAAATGGCATCTCTGGAAGTTTCAAGATTTTTATAGGATTTTCCTGATGATGTCATCTTTCTTTATTGCCCCTTCGCGAAGTATTTCGAAATTATGCTGATCCACCTTTACAATGGTTGAAGGAATATTGAAAGCCTTCATTTTCTGTTCAGAGGAAATTGAATCGTCGCAGATCAGGACACCGTCGATTTTATCATTGAAATAGGTGAAAATATCCATGTAGTTTATTGCCGGCTTCATACCTGCCGGATTTGCACTGGTGCTTATTATGGGATGGCCGACAAGGTCAATGAAAGTGTTCACAAATGGAAAAGGTGAACAGCGGATACCGACAAAGCCGGTGCCGCCCGTTACAAAATCAGGCAGTTCCGCTTTGCATTCGTGAACTATAGTTAACGGTCCGGGCCAGAAAAATTTCGCAAGCCTTTGTGCCACAGGAAGAAATGTGTCGACAAGCTCATAAAGCATTTCCGGCTTGTTGTTTGATATCAGGACTGAAAGAGGCTTGTTTTCAGGCGATCCTTTTATTTCTTTGATCCGCATGACCGGATCTTTTTCAAAAATGATCGAGCCGAGACCGTAAACAGTTTCAGTCGGATATGCAACCACAGATCCGTTCCTGATCTTCCACGCCGCCTCCTCAATAGAAAGAATTTCCATATTTAAAGCTCCTTTATTAAAGATTGAAGTTTGGCATCTTTAGAATTGACCTCATCCACCATCTCTTTTTTGAATTTGGTAAGTTTTTCCTTAATGGCCGCATCAGAAAGAGAAAGTATCTGCAGAGCAAACAAAGCCGCATTTTTCGCTCCGTCAACAGCCATGCTTGCAACCGGTATTCCTGAAGGCATCTGAACTGTAGAATAAAGAGCATCTACTCCGCCCAGAGATGTGGCATTTATGGGTACGGCTATCACCGGAAGGGTTGTGTGGGAAGCTACAACACCGGCAAGATGGGCTGCGGCTCCGGCACCAACAATAAAGCAGCTTCCTTTAAAATTTTTAACGATGTTTAATGTTTTTTCCGGAGTTCTGTGCGCTGAGCTCACAGCGGCTTCAAAATCGACACCGAACTCTTTGAGCTGAATGGCGGCCTTTTTCATTATCTGCCAGTCAGAATCACTGCCCATGAGAATCATTACCTTTGACATTTTGCACTCCCTGTATGTGTTATTTTGTTTTAACTTTTTCTTTGAAAAGAGACGAGGCTTTATTGTATTCGTCTGTAAGTTTTTCAATATTTTCTGAAGACTTGTCAATGCATGTTCTGACCTTATTCAGATTATCGTAACTTTGAAGCGAGGTATAATCCTTTACATTCTGGGAACAGGATATGAGAGCATCAATTCCTTCAAGAAGATGTTTTGACAGCGTATCGGGGTCTGCATTATTACCTGTTATGATGCTTCTGCAATTTAGTATAGTTGAATCTACATTGCTAAGAAGTGAAAAAATATATTCTTTATCAACCGCCTTGGCTATTGACAGGCTTGTAGAAAGAGAGATGAGCCTGTAGGCGAGAGATATCTGTCCGATAGCAACTCCCTGATATTTTAAAGTCAGGTATTGACGGTCATATTCATTGGCATAGGTAGGTGAAATAAAAAATAAAAGAAATATACATAGAAAAAGCTTTTTCATGTGTCCTCCGAAAATACTTTGAGAATATAGCAAAATAACAAAAAAAGTCAAAATTGGTAGAAGGATACTGCTCTGGAGGCTCCATTGATATCAAACTTTCTTGTAAGTGAAAGATGTGAAGAAGCATAGGGGGGCTGGTTTGATGAATAATATACTATTAAATAACCTCCCGGGTTGATCAGCTTTTTACAGTATGAAAAGATCTCATCATCAATTTTTACAGCTCTTGAAACAATAGCATCGTATCTTTCGTTGTGCAAAGACAGCGTTCCAAGGACAGGGTATACATTTTTTAAATTAAGAGTCCCGGAGACAAGATGAAGGAAAGATATTTTTTTGTGACTTTTGTCAAGAAGATGATAGTCGGTAGCCGGGAAAAGAACGGAGAGAGGGACTCCCGGAAAACCAGCACCCGTTCCAAGGTCCATAACTTTTTTAAAAGATGAAAAAACAGCCTGTTCTGATGCCGGAAGCATCGAATCCAGAAAATGATTTTCTATCGCCTTTTCAATATCTGTTATGGTTGTCAGGTTGTGCGTCCTGTTCCAGCGTAGAACCTCCTGCCAGAAATCGAACAGGGTGTTCGATCCGGAAAGTGAAAGTTCAATCCCGAGGTGAGAAAGCCCCCCGGACAGGCGCTGGAAAAAAGTTTCACGTGAAACATTTAAAATCTGTTCATTCATTTTCTGCCCTTGTTGAGATAAAGAATTAAGATTGATATTGCGGCCGGAGTTATGCCCGGAATCAGAAGAGCCTCTGAAACGGTGGCCGGTCTTTTTTTAATTAATTTCTGTTTCAGCTCGTTAGAAAGCCCGGAGATGCTTTCGTATTTAAAATCGCAAGGGATGACAAGAGATGAAAGCTCTCTGATCCTTTCTATTTCCTCCTGCTCTCTTTCAATAAAACCGGAATATTTTATATTTACTTCCGCTCTAGCCCAGGTCTCTTCATCGACATCAGACAGGAATCCGCATATCTTAAAAAGTTCCTCTCTTCCGATAGACGGTCTTTTGAGAAGTGTTGAAATGCTGCAGGGTTTATTTAAAACTGGCTGGGCCAGAGAGAGCATATTGTCATTGGTGGGTGCGTCAGGGTATACAAAAGTATTGGTCATTTTTTCAATAAGAGAGGCGATCTCTTCGATTTTTCGTTTCTGGGTACAATAAGTCTTTTTGTCGATCAGTCCAAAGACCGAAGCTTTTTCGAGAAGTCTTTCAGGGACGTTATTGTCGCGGACAGAAAGCCTGAATTCAGCTCTCGAGGTGAACATCCGGTATGGTTCATCTATCCCTTGAGAAGTGATGTCTGAGATCATCACGCCGATATAAGATTCGGTTCTATCAAGAATAAATGGTTCACGGGTTTTCAGCGCATTCAACCCGGCATTTATTCCGGCAACGAGTCCCTGAGCTGCAGCTTCTTCATAACCGCTAGTTCCATTAACCTGTCCGGCAAGAAAAATACCGGGGGTAAAATGACTTTCGAGGGAGAGGGAAAGATCTTTGGGATCAAAAGCGTCGTATTCTATGGCATAGGCCGGTCTGGTCGGAACTGCATTCTCAAAACCCGGTATGGAATGCAGTAATTTTATCTGAACATCATAAGGCAGAGAAGTTGAAATGCCGTTTGGATAATATTCGTGTTTGGACCATCCTTCAGGTTCAACGAAGATCTGATGACTTTCTCTCTCTGGAAACTTTACAAATTTATCTTCTATTGACGGACAATAACGGGGTCCGGTTCCTTCAATTGACTTGTGATATCCGTAAAGCGGAGAGAATTTAAGATTTTCTGTGACAACAATTCGTGTTTCTTCCGTTGTTCTTGTTAAAAAGCACGGAAGTTGATGTGTCAGCCTGCCTGAAGTATATATTGAAAAAGGGGTATAATCGATCTCTCCCGGCTGTGTTTCCATTTTTGAAAAATCAATGGAGCTTCCCAGAATTCTTACCGGGGTTCCAGTTTTCAGTCTTATCTTTGTGTGACCTTGATCTGTAAGCGATTCTGTCAACCCGACAGACGAAGGTTCACCGATCCGGCCGCTTGAAAAAGAATTATTACCAATATGAACGGTGCCGTTCAGAAAGGTGCCGGATGTTATAACAATGGTTCTGGACAAAAAAGAATTTCCGTTCCGTGTATGTATCTCAAAAACACCGTCTTTTTTTATGAAAGAAACAGCTTCAGCCTGAAAAACCGTGATCAGTGGATTTTTTAAAAGAGCAGCCTGAGCAAAGTTTTTATAAAGGATCTTGTCGCATTGCGACCTTAAAGCCTGAACCGCCGGACCTTTCCTTCTATTAAGGACGCGGTACTGAATTGCTGAGAAATCAGCCGCCCGGCCCATTATTCCGCCAAGCAGATCGATCTCTCTGACAAGCTGTCCTTTTGCCTGACCGCCGATAGAAGGATTGCATGACATTTCACCGATCCTGTCAACGGACATTGTGAGAAGAATGGTTTTTGCTCCTATATTTGCAGCGCCATTCGCAGCTTCTATTCCGGCGTGACCTCCACCGATCACCGCAACATCAAAAATCATAAGAAACTCCCTTGAAAACCGGCTTCCAAATTTTGTTTTAGAGAGCGAAAATCGACTTCGCCGGACTTCCGGCCCTTATATATCACAAAATTAATTTAAATCAAAATGCGTGCGTTTAAAGACTGTGGAAGAAAAAAGACAAAAAAGGTCATTTCCCGAGACAGAAAGAGCCGAAGATCTTTTCATATACATCAAAACTGGAAATTTCTCCTGATATGTTCCTGATGTTCAAAAGGATCTCCTTTATGCAAAAATGTGTCAGCTCTATCTGGTCGCTTTCAAGACCGGATCTGAGACTGTCAAGCATCTCTATTGTTTTTTCAGCAGTATCTGTCTGCCACTCATTAAAAAAGAAAAACTGCCCGGGATCAGGTTTTGCTGATTCGATAAGGGTTTCAATAGCGTGTATCATCTGTTCAATGCCGTTTCCTGATACACAGCTGACTTTCAGGGAGTCGGAAAAATGGAAACCGTCTGCGACATCTGATTTATTTTCAATGATCAGTCTTTGCAAACCTTCTGTTCTTTCGATAAGACCGGAGTCAAATCTGTCAAGCGGGCGGGTAGGATCTATGACAAGAAGGACAAGGTCGCAGTTCCCGATAAGCTTTTTTGAACGGTCTATGCCCTGTTTTTCTATTTCAGCTTTCGGGTCGTGAATACCTGCGGAATCTATAATAATAACGGGAAACCCTTTTATGAAGAGGGTTTCTGACAAATAATCCCGCGTTGTTCCGGGAATGTCGGATGTTATGGCCCTTGATCTGTTCAAAAGAGCATTGAACAGAGATGATTTTCCCACATTGGGTTTTCCGGAAATAAGTATTGAGAAGTTGGAAAATTTTTTAAGGTCGGAAGAGTTCTTGATCATTTTCCTTAAAAAAACGCTCATTTCATCTATAGATCGTCTTATTTTTTCAAAAGGAAGGGTTGCTGAGACCTGATCGGGAAAATCTATGAGAGCTGTTGACAGTGTGAAATAATGCTCCCATTCGGGAATGAATTTCTTCAACACAGGGTAAGAACTGTTCTCGAAAGATTCTTTTCTGGCAAGTTCAACAGTAAAAGGGTTGTCAGAAGTGATCAGTGCGTTGATGGAAAATGCTTCAGAAAGGTTCATTTTGGAATTAAGCAGAGCTCTGAAGGTGAATTCTCCTCTCAAAGCAGGTATCGCGCCCATCTCAAAGATTTTTTTAAGAATATCGGCTGCATTTAAAGATGCCCCGTGTACATGGAATTCAACAACATCTTCTCCGGTATAACTTTCCGGAGATCTAAAAGGAAGCACTATGCACCTGTCGAGAAGAGCCTTTTTTTCACTTTTAAGTTTCAAAAGTTCTGCTTTCATGTGGGAAAAGCTGTTCCGTCCGGTCATTTTTGAAGCGATATTGAATGCCTGATCTCCGCTGATGCGGATAATGCCGATGGTGCTTCCCGGAGATGTTGCGACAGCAGCGATGGTTTCTTTGAGACGATAGTGATACATTATTTGGTGCAGACAGGATATTTCAGGGTCTCTGCCGGTACTTCGGGATTGTTCTCATCAAGACCGGGAACCTCGGTGGGATAATAAAAATCAATATTGTTTGAAACGACTTCAATGCTTCCGCCGTCAAAAAGGTCGGCATTTTCCGGGAAAATATTTGTTATATAGACCGAGCCTGAATATCCGATACCCATGATGCATTCGGTCCCATTCTGTTTTTCGATAAGCCTGAATCTGACAAGTTTTAAATAATTGTCAGCAAGTTCGAAAATGGTCACAGCATTTATTTTGTACTCAGCACCGTTCGAGATAGCTCCGGGCGAAAATTCGAGTTCCATTCTTGGATATCCTATTCCTCCGCCTATAACGGGATTCTGTTTTATGAAAAGCTGTCTTTTAATTCCTCCCAGAGATCCCTGGTAGCTGGCAGTTTCTGTGTACGAAACGGTCTGTCCCGGCGCAGGGATCAGGGTCTTTACATCTCCGTAAACACCGTTAAAAGCGGCATAGGGCAGGGCGCCTTTCTCAAAATAAGAAGGATCTGAGATCTTTGCACTGTCAAGGATGAAATTGGTCTCGAAACGGAAATTTACAGCACCCCAGAAACCCTTTGATTTTTCACATTTGCTTAGATCATAGTAAAGACAGTCCATTGAACAGTATGCAACACCGACAATGTTCGGGTTAAGGTCTGAACACGATATGGGTGCAGGAGTGTCACACCTTTCTTCGTAGTCAACTATTTCATCTCCGCATCCGTGAAATACAGCGTTGTCAGAATCAGAAACTTCAGAAGAATCTGTATCTGCGACCTGTTCATCACTTGTCACCTGATCGTCATTTATGGCGGCATTGTCGCTACCGGAATCGCTTTCATCATCTGTGACTACATTTGAATAATCCCAGTCAGGAATGTCGTTGATACTTTCATCCATACCATCAGAAGAACAGGAAAGGATAAACAGCCCCATAGCAGTAAAAAGAATAAAAACCGTTTTTTTCATAATAATCTCCCTCACACTCACAATGATCAGCATTCCCGTGCATGATCTTTAGTGCCATATTGTACCAGTAAATATTTAAGAATTCAACAATAAGAGATTTTCAGCGCTACCTTTTTAATGTGAAATAGAGGTCGACGAGTTTTTCTGAAAGCCCCGTATACTTTTCCGGAGAAAGCTGTTTCATGCGGTTTTTAACTTCTTCCGGGACTTTTTCAAGTCCGTTAATGAAGTTGTCAAGGTCTTTCTGTGTAATTCTTGTGCCTCTTGTGAGCGCTTTCAGCTTTTCGTAAGGATTTTCCTCTCCGTACATTCTCATTGCTGTCTGGACCGGCTCAGCAAGAAGTTCTGGGTTGTCTGCAAGGTCTTCGCTTATCTTGGGAATGTTTATTTCGATCTTTGAAAGTCCTTTAAGTGTGCTTTTCAGACCGATCATGAGATATCCGAAAACGAGCCCTGAATTTCTAAGAACAGTTGAATCGGTCAAGTCTCTCTGGAATCTTGAGTTGAGAAGTTTTACGGACATGTGTTCCATTAAAGATATTCCGATGCCGAGATTTCCTTCACTGTTCTCGAAATCGATCGGATTCACTTTATGCGGCATGGTTGATGATCCCACTTCACCTTCTTTGGTCTTCTGTTTGAAATAATTAAAAGAAATGTATCCCCACATATCCCGGTCTATGTCAATAACAGTTGAAGATATCCTTATCATGGTGTGGAGCATTTCGGATATGTAATGATAATTGTTAATCTGTGCAGTCCAAGGAAGGGGTTTAAGCCCGAGTTTTGCCGTTATGAATTTTGATGATGCATCTATCCAGTCTATTTCCGGTTTCACAAAATAATGTGCATTGAAATTACCGGTTGCACCGTTTATCTTGCATTCAACGGATACTTTTTCAAACAGATCTCTCTCCCGGAGTATCCTTGATGCGAAGTTGATAAACTCCTTTCCGACGGTCGTCGGTGTTGCAGGCTGCCCGTGAGTTCTGGACATCATGGGTGTCGCTTTGTATTTTTTTCCAAAGAATTCCAGCGACTTGAGGAGCTCTTCCAGATTTTCAAGAACGATCTTTCTGCCGTTTTCGAACATCAAGGCATAGGAGATGTTGTTTATGTCCTCGGATGTACAGCAGAAATGGACCCATTCTTTTATTTTTTCAAGCTTTCTGTTCTCAAGTTCCTTTTTTATGTAGTATTCTACGGCTTTCACATCATGATTGGTGGTTTTTTCAATATTTTTGACCATCACGGCGCTTTCTCTGTTAAAGCCGTCAGAGATGGACCTTACAGACGCTGTTTCATCTTTAGAGAGGACATGGAATCCCAGATCGTTAAGGATGAACAGAAGCCATTCGATCTCAACGCTCACCCTTGTTTTGATAAGACCGTATTCTGAAAAAATATCTTCAAGCTGTTCAACATGTTTTTTATATCTTCCGTCAACGACCGAAATGTTGTTCAACTGGTTCATTTATCTCTCCCTGATTAAGACCTGAAAGAAAACAACACAGTAGAAAGCATACATATTTTTATGGTAAAAATCTATAAACTGCATTAAAAAATTGAAATATATTTTTTCTGAAAGTATTATTTTTGGCATTTTAATGTAAAAACAGGAACAGGGGGCAGCTTGGTCCAGATAAACAGGATCTTCAAAGAGATAACCTGCAAGATAGTTTACTACGGTTCAGGATTGTCAGGAAAAACAACTAATATTGAATATATATACAAAAATGTAGACCCCTCCACAAGGGGGAAAATGATATCCATAAAGACCGAGACAGAGAGGACGCTTTTTTTTGATTTTCTTCCTCTGAACATAGGAAAGATAAAGGGGATGAAGCTAAGGGTGCACCTCTATTCAGTTGCCGGACAGGTTTTTTATGACGCTTCAAGACAGCTTATTCTAAAAGGCTGTGACGGAATAGTTTTTGTTGTCGATTCGCAGAAAGAGCGTCTTGATGCTAACATCGAAAGTTTCGAAAATCTGAAAAAGAACCTTTTTATGAACTCATTGATACTTGACCGCATCCCGATGGTTATCCAGTATAATAAAACAGATCTTCCCAACTCAATGAGCGTTGATGAAATGAGCAGGATATTCAATCCGGAAGGGAAATATGAAGAATATGTGGCTTCTGCGGCAAGCGGACATAAAGTTTTTGAAACATTCAAAGCGATAGTCAAAACAATTGCAAGAGATCTTTCAGTTTAGGAGTTTTCAGGGAAAATTTCGTCTTTATCGTCAAGATGAAGCCCGAGAGCTTCTATGATTTTTCTTTTAGTTGAAAGTCTGCAATCGAACCCTTTTTCTATCCTGTCAAGTGTGACAAGCGATATCTCGGCATTTCTTGCCAGTTCGGTCTTGCTAATGAGATGCTGCTCTCTGTAATCCTTGAGCTTGTTCTGTTTTGTTTTTTCCGTCACGGCAAAACCTCAGTTAAAAAAACATATTGATTCTATTTGCAGGGAAAGCTTTGTCAAGGCTTTTGTTCATCTTGTTCATAATGAAGCGCCACCATTTTTTCAAGACGCTCTCTTTCTTTTAAGTATATAATTTTTCCTGAATCCGTAACGATCTCACCGGGGCGGGGCCTTCCATTATAGTTCGAGCTCATTGTAGAACCGTATGCTCCTGAGTCGCGGAATACGATAATGTCTCCTTCGTCAAGAAGCGGAAGCGGAATGTTCCGGCAGAAAATGTCAGAATTTTCACATATCCTGCCGCACACATCTGTCTTTAAGTGCCCGGTTCTTTTTTTAAAAGGTGTTTCCATTCTGTGGAAAGCATTATAAAGAGCAGGCCTTATGAGAGTGTTCATTCCGGCATCCACACCTGTATAATTCCTGTAACTTTCTTTTTTTCCTGTGACTTTTGTAACAAGCACCCCTGCATTTCCGGTGATATATCTGCCGGGCTCGATCCTCAGAACCGGGTTCCCGAATTTGAATTTTGAACAGTTCGCTTTAAATCTTTCACATACAAGTTCTGCAGTTCTTTCAATGTCCAGCGGAACCTCATCGTCGGTATAGGGGATCCCGAAACCTCCGCCTATATCGATATATTCGGGGGTGACCCCGAGACTTGAGAAAATGGAACCGGCAATATGCATAAGTTTATCAGTTGTTTCAGCAAAATAGAGCGGTTCGAGATTATTTGAACCCGTCATCATGTGAATGCCGAACCTTCTTGCGCCGGATCTGAAAGCGGTTTTGTATGCTTCGAGCGCTTTTTCGTAAGGTATTCCGAATTTTGCATCGACTCCGCCTGTCGTTATCCCTTCAAAACCGCCTTTACCTATGCCGGGGTTTATTCTGAAAGATACGATTTCGGGGAGAGAAAGATCTTTGATCCTGTAAAATGATGAAATGTCATCAAGATTTATAAGTCCGGCATATTTCAAAGCAAAATCAAGGTCTTCCGGGCTTTCATAATTTCCGGTATACATTATGGCCGACCGTTTGAACCCTGTTTTCTGTGATATCAGAAGTTCAAAGGGACTTGAACAGTCGACACCGAGTCCGGCATTTTTTATTATTCTCAGCACTTCCGGACAGTTATTGGCTTTTACAGCATAGTGGATCTCTGTGTCCGGATAATATTTTGAGAACGCGTTCTTAAGTTTTGAGCAGTTCTCTCTGATGATCTGCGCATCATAAACATAGAACGGTGTTTCAACTTTTTTAAGCAGAGCCTGCAGTATCTTTTTATCGATCATGTCAGTTCCTTTTCTCAAAAAACTCGTGATGAAGCAGTTTCACCGAACTTTCCATTTCAGACTGATCCACAATGATGCTGAGGTTGGCATCCGAAGCCCCCATGCTCACCATCAGAACATTTACTTTGTCAAGAGCCCCGAAACATCTTGCCGCTATTCCAGGTGCGAATTTTATTCCTGCCCCTACAAGACTTATGATGGCGACCCGGCCTGAAACAGTGACTGCGGCAAAAGATGATAATTCTTCAACAATTTCATCTATATGCTCGTTATTCTCGACAGTAACACTGATGTTTATCTCTGAGGTGGTGATAAGATCGACAGGAGTTTTGAACTTTGTGAAAATATCAAAGACCCTGCTGAGAAAACCGTAAGTTCCCAGCATTTTTTCAGAACAGATGTTGATCACAATGACATCTTTCTGGAAAGCGATGGCCTTTACTCTTCCTGTTTCAGCAGGTTCATGGTTTATTTCAGTCCCTTGAAAAGCAGGATCGGATGTTTTTTTAACTATGACCGGGATCCCTGCCATTACTGTGGTCCTTATGGTTTTTGGGTGGAGAACTTTCGCTCCGAAGTACGCAAGCTCGGAAGCTTCGGTGTATGAAAGGGATTTCACGGGAAGGGCTTCCGGAACGATACGCGGATCGGTTGTCATTATTCCGTCGACTTCTTTCCATATTTCAAGAACAGCGGCTTTTGAGCATGTGGCGAAAACGGAAGCCGAATAATCACTTCCGCCTTTGCCGAGAGTTGTTATGGCGCCAAGACTATCCCGGCCGATAAAACCAGCAGTTATGATGCAGTCGTTCTTTTCAAAAAGAGGAACAGCTGTTTTTGTGATAAGCTCCTCAGTTCTTTCCATCTGAACTGTCGCATTTGTATGATTGCTGTCTGTTGAAATGACAAGCGCGGCATCGAGAAAAGCCGTCCTTATTCCTGATGAATTTAGAAAATCAGCTATTACAAAACTGCTTATCCTTTCTCCGAACGACAGGATCGTATCTATTGACCGCGGAGTTGTCTCTCCAAGAAGTGTCAGTGCCGGGACAAGCTGGCGGAGCTCAAAGAGCTTTTCTTTTGAAAACCCAGTGGAAACCTTGCACATTTCAAGGTCTTCTATAATTTTCAAGGTAACATTTTCAATGATGTCCACCTGTTCAAGAGCACCGGCGGAATCATTTTTCCTGACAAGGTCGTCAATTTTCTTAAATGGTCTGTAATTCCGAAAAATGCGGAAACTACAACGATCTTTTTTTCAGGGTCTTTTTTAAGGATATCTGCGAAAGCCCTGATCGCAGAGGCATCTTTTACCGAGATGCCGCCGAATTTCATTACTTTCATTTTTCACCGGTTTTTTCAGGGGATATATTCTGGTTTATGGATTTGGCGAGTATTGAAAGCATTGCTGACTCTCTTGTGTTAATTGTGGGGATCCGCGTATTCCAGAAAAATCTCACATATGATTTGTTTTCAACAGCGATGTCTATAAAATTCATTTTATCGCTTTCGCCGGAAAATGTGATCTGGACACCGTTATCGTCAAGTATTTCAAAACCTTTGATCGGCAGAGAGGAAAAGATCGTCCCAGCGACATCCGTTGAAGAAAGTTTTTCCAGAAAGTATTTTTCAAGAATGTTCTCCAGCCTGTCTTCTTTCCCCGTTTTGAAGCGGCTGTAAAGGATCTCAAGATAGCCGAGTTTTGTTATTATGACACCTACAACGATGGAGAAAACCGTTATAACAAGGAAGCTTTCAGCATCTTTATTGAAGATCAGGAGCATGGCGAGCACTGTGAAAAAAACTGTTATCCCGTAAAGAACAAGAACGACTTTTTTCTGGTTCCACCCTTTTGAAAGAAGCATATGATGAATGTGCTGTCTGTCCGCGGCGAATATGGACTGGTTGCGCATATATCTCCTTATGAATGCAAGCGTGGTGTCAAGGATAGGGAGTCCCATTGCTATTATCGGAACGAGCAGAGAAACAAGAGTGTGTCCCTTTGACTGGCTTTTGAGGGCGAGCACGGAAAGCATATATCCTATGAACATGGACCCCGCGTCACCCATGAATATCTTAGCGGGATTGAAATTGTATATCAGAAAGCCGACCACAGCTCCGGCCAGTGCGGCTGAAACGAGTGCCACGAACATGGTGCCGTTCGCTATGGAAAGAGTCATTATGGTTATGCAGGCAAAGAACGATACGCCTGAAGAAAGCCCGTCCATTCCGTCTATCAGATTGAAAGCATTAATGATCCCTACGATCCATAATATTGTGACGAAGGTCCCCAACCATCCAAGATTTATAACTCCGAAGGGTGACGAAACGACAGATATTTCAAATCCGGCATACCACGCGCCGGCGGCAAGAAGGACTTGAAATGCAAGCTTGATCTTCGCGTTGACACCTTTAATGTCATCATAAAGTCCGAAAATGCTTATTGCAAGGCCTCCGAAAATTATAACACAGACATTCTGAAATGAATTAAAAAGTATTTTTGACACTTCGTTTTTGTAAAAGAAAAAAAGAAGAAAAAGGGGGAACATGGTGCCTAGAGCTATCCCTATACCTCCGATCCTGGGTATCAAGCCCTGATGGATTTTCCTTCTGTTGACGGTGTCCACAAACCCGTACTTTATGCCGGCTTTTATGAGAAAAGGTGTTATCGCAACGACAAAAATGAACGAAGCGATGAACGATGTAAGATATGTTTTCATTCAAAAAGATCTCCTAAACAGGAACATGTCAGGGATTCTATAATATGAGTGCATTTAAATCAAATAATTGAGCACATTGTTAAATGATTATTGTTGACCGGAAAATCAATAAAAGGTAAAATGATAAAACTCTTCCAATGGAGGAAAGATGACAGGCGAACCCCGTAAAGTGGAAACGCTTGACTTTGCAGGAGCCTTTGAGCAGGGATGGATCCAGTACAGGTCTAATTTCTTTAAGTTTTTTATTGCAGGTGTGCCTGTTTCTGTGCCGGCATATCTGTTTTTTAGTGATATAGCTGCCGGGATCTTTTTAACATTGGCTCTTCAAGGGTTTTTTTTCATGCTGCTTGCCGATGTGATATCCGGTACTTCAAGCGGAAGGGGCCTTAAGTTCCTGAATATAAAGTCTGCGTGCGTTTTTTTTGTCAGGGGTTTTTTTATATCCCTTTTTCTTCTTCCTTTCCTTGCAGCAGGGTTTGCTCTGCTTGTGATCCCGGGAGTATTCCTTTTCAGCGTGTTCATGTTCTCTTTTTTCTATGCTTCCATTAACGGTCTGGGAGCTGTTGATTCATGTCTGGAAAGTATGAGATGCGGTGCAGGCTACAGGCTGTCACTGTTCCTTTTTTCATTGATATTCTTTTCTTCAATGGCGGTCGCTTTCATGATCTCTGAACTTTTCCCGCCTTTGTTCATATTTCTGGGAGCACTGCTTTTTCCTTATTTTTTTTCAGTCATATTTGAATTTTACGAACAGTTGGAGAATAAATGATGGACAGATCTATAGAACTGATCTCCTATGCACTTCTTTCAAGTTATAAAAAAAGGAAAGTCTTTGATTTTAAAGCCGAACCGCTTTTCGGCGATGCTTCAGGGCGACAGTATTTCAGAATAACATTTGACGAAGGTTCCGCCATTCTCATGAAAGTTGCGGATGTGAAGCCGGGGGAGTTCGGAAGGGGTGATTCATTCTTTGATTTCATAGCTATAAGGGCGCTTTTTGAAGAATGCGGCATCAAAGTCCCGAAAATATACTCCGTCATGGAGGACCAGAAAGCTCTTCTTCTCGAGGACCTCGGTGATGTGACGATGTTTAAGATGGTGGAATCGGACAGAGCCAATAAAATGAAGTATGTAAAGTCTGCAGTTGAACTTCTTGCAAAAACGCAAACTGCCCTTTACAAGCGGGAAAGGTTTGATTCGCCTGCTGACAGAAGAGTGTTCGGAACATCACTTTTCATGGATGAATTCTATCATTTTTATGAATATATGATCGCGAAAAGGGTGTATGACAGACCTTTCAATCATTTGTGGCCCAAGCTTGAGAAGAAGTTCAAAAGAATATCCGCAGAGCTTTCAAAAGCTCCGTATTTCTTTTCACACAGGGATTTTCAGTCAAAGAACATAATGATAAAGAATGGAAAAAGCTATCTCATAGACTTTCAGGACGCTCTGATGGCTCCGGCAGTTTATGATCTGGTGGCACTTCTGCGTGATTCATACATTGTTCTTTCCGATGAAGAGGTCGAGATAATGCTGAAACATTTCTGGAATATCAACGGTGTCGCAAGAGAGCTTTTCTCCGATTATGAGTTTTTTGAAAGAACTTTTTACATTCAGACCCTTCAGAGAAAAATGAAAGATGCGGGAAGGTTCATCTACCTCAATCAGGTAAAGGGTAAAGAATGGTTCATACCTTATGTTGTTCCGACTCTCGGATATGTCAGGAGCACAATAATAAAGCTTGACATGGAAGACCTTCTTGACATTCTGGGTCCGTACATACCCGAACTTTCACCGGGAGACAGGAAAAAATGAAAGCTCTGATACTCGCAGCCGGCTTCGGGACGAGGCTTTCCCCCGTGACGGACATTATTCCCAAGCCCCTTATTCCTGTACTTAACAGACCGGTGATAGAGTATAACATCAATTTTCTCAAACATTACGGCATAAAGGACATTTTTATAAATCTTCACCATAACGGCGAAAAAATAGAGAAATATCTGGGCAACGGAAAAAAATACGGTGTCAGGATAAAATATATGAAGGAAAAGGATATCCTCGGGACAGGCGGAGCGATAGGCAACATGAGAGGTGTGGCTGATACGCCGTTCATGGTGATAAACTCCGACACGATATTCGATTTCGACCTGGATGAAATGATCAACAGCCATGACAGATCTAAAAGCAGGGTCACTCTCGGAGTAATATCATCTTCCCACAAAGACCCGAGAGCCGTGATAACCGTTGATGAGAATTCCAAGATAGTCAGAATGCTCGACGCATCTTTCACCAAGACAGTTCCTGAAGGAAATGCGATATTTACCGGGGTTCACATAATAGATCCTTCCATACTTGAGTACATTCCGGAAAACATCTTTACATCGATAACAGGCTATGTCTACAGAAGGATGGTCCAGCATCAGGAACAGATAAACGCTGTTTTCGTTGACGGAAAATGGTGGGACATGGGGACTCCCGATGATTACCTCGAGTGTAATTTTGAACTGATCAAAAGCCTGCCGCTTCATTATTTCGATCCTTTTGAAAAATATACTCTCAAACCTGAAGTCATTGAACACGAAACCCTTGTTGTGATGGGCAGGAATGTAAAAGCGCCTGCAATTCCGCTTAAACCTCCGCTGATCGTAGGGAACGGAGCCGACCTTGAAAAGATAGACAGGGCCGGACCTAATCTTGTTCTCGGAGAAAAGGTGAAAATCCCGAAAGGAGCTGACACCTCGAACGCTATTTATCTTGACGGGTCTGACGGAAGCAGGTTCCTTCCGGGGAAAAAAGGAAAGATCTATTATTAACTGTTTCGGGAGTATACAATGACCGCAAAAAAACAGACAGCCTCAGGCGGCTGGGAAAAATTGACGGACCGGAACATCATATCAATGGTCATTGACGGAAAGCTTACCAGGAACAGACATTTTGAATTTTTCAAGACAGTCAGGGGCATAGAGCTTTTCAAGAAAGCCACAATACTTAAGGGTTTTCTGAAAGATCTCGAAAAAGGGGCGAAAATAACAGATCTGAACATTGAAAAAGACAATGTTTTTATAACGATAGAGAATAAAACAGAAAAATACAAAAGAACTGTACTTATGGATAGAAATATGTATTCTGTTTTCAGCTTAGTTAAATAGCTATTTGAAATATTTACACTGCACTATGGAGAAGAAAATGGTCGAGACCAGAAAGGAAATGCTTGAAAATGTTATTAAAAATGTTGAAAAACAGTATGGGAAAGGATCCATCATGATCCTCGGTGATGAAAATACTGTAGATATTCCTGTTATACCTTCGGGTGCTTTGAGCCTTGACATTGCAATGGGTGTGGGCGGATATCCGAGAGGCAGGATCGTAGAGATCTTCGGACCTGAATCTTCAGGAAAGACGACCCTTGCTCTTCATGCCATCGCCGAAGCCCAGAAAAAAGGCGGAGCCGCTGCTTTTATCGATGCCGAGCACGCTTTTGACATAAACTATGCAAGAAAGCTCGGGATCCAGATTGACACACTCGTGGTTTCCCAGCCCGATTATGCTGAACAGGCTCTTGAAATAGCAGAAACCCTCGTCAGGAGCAACGCCGTTGACATCGTTGTCATTGACTCCGTGGCCGCACTTGTTCCCAGAAGTGAGATAGAAGGTGAGATGGGTGACAGTCACATGGGCGTCCAGGCAAGATTGATGTCTCAGGCCCTCAGAAAGCTGACCGCGGCGGTATCAAAATCAAAGACATGTCTCATTTTTATTAACCAGCTCAGAAGCAAGATAGGGGTAATGTTCGGCAATCCTGAGACCACAACCGGCGGAAATGCGCTGAAATTCTATGCTTCGATGAGGATCGACATAAGAAAGATAGCGAGCATCAAGGAAAAAGAAGATGTTATCGGCAATCAGGTTAAAGTGAAGATCCAGAAGAACAAAATGTTCCCGCCTTTCAGAGAGGCGATATTTGATATAATTTACGGAAAAGGGATAGACAGGCTTGCCGACATGGTCACTGTAGCTGAGACCGACGGGTTGATAAACAAGAGCGGAAGCTGGTACACATACGGCGATGAAAAACTTGGTCAGGGGCTTGGCAATGCCGCGAAAACACTGAAGGAAAAGCCCGAGATCATAAAGGAGATCGTTGCAAAGATAAAAGAAAAACATAATCTTATAAAAGATGAAGAACCGGCAGAAACGAAAGAGCCGGCAGAAGAGAAAACAAAGAAAAAAGCCTCCGGGAGCAAATGATGAGCGAACACCTTGAAAAGCTTAATGAACTTCTTCAGCTGGCATCAAAAGTAGGCGCTTCCGATGTTCATTTGAAAACATACACCGCACCTGTGCTCAGGATCAACGGAACTTTGAGCAAGCTTGATGAATTCGGGATACTTAAGCCTGAAAGGTTGAACCCGATGATCGCAGGGATTCTCAGCGAGGACCAGAGGAAAACGCTCAAGGAGAACAACGAGGTGGACCTTTCCTACAGTGTTTCGGGTGTGGGCAGGTTCAGGGTCAATGTTTTCAGGCAGAGAAGCAGTCTGGGCGTTGTTTTCAGAACAATTCCGTTTGCCGTAAAAGGTATTGATGAGCTTGTGCTTCCACCGATAATTAAAAAGATAGCAAACTACAGAAGAGGCCTTGTTCTTGTAACAGGCACCACCGGAAGCGGAAAATCGACCACGATGGCGTCAATGATAGATTTCATAAACAACACAAGAGCCTGTAACATAATTACGATCGAGGATCCGATAGAGTTCCTTATAAGAGACAAAAAGAGCATTATCAGTCAGCGTGAAGTAGGGATTGATACAAAGTCTTTTTCAACTGCGCTAAGAGGCTCTCTGAGACAGGATCCCGATGTAATTATGGTCGGCGAGATGAGAGACCTTGAGACCATTGAGATAGCTCTTACCGCCGCAGAGACAGGACATCTTGTCATAAGCACTCTTCACACTCTTAATGCCGCAGAAACAATAAACAGGATAATTGCAGTGTTCCCTTCACACAATCAGTCTCAGATAAGGCAGCAGCTTGCGAGCGTTTTTGCCGCCGCAATAAGCCAGAGGCTCATGAAAAGAAAGGATGACAGAGCAAGGGTTCCGGCTGTCGAGGTCCTCGTAGCCTCCCAGCTTGTCAAGGAGATAATACTTGACGAAACAAGGTTTAAAGAACTTCACGATGTAATTGAAAAAGGACATGAAACATATGGAATGCAGACTTTTGACCAGTCCATTTTCCAGCTTTTTCATGACGGACACATTTCAGAAAAAGAAGCTCTTGAGAATGCAACAAGTCCTGACGACCTGATACTGAGAATGCAGGGAGTCAGCATTTCAGGTGACGGTGACTGGAAATCTTTTGACAAGGAAAGCGGACAGTATCAGCCGACAGATTTCGATTATGATCCAGAAGAACAGCAGTGATATTAAAGAACTGATCCGTTTTGCTCTGAAGCTTCTTGCAAGAAGGGACCATTTTGAGATTGAGATAAAAAACAGACTGAAAGATAGAGGAGCAACGAAAGTAGAAATGGAGCAGGTTGTAGAATATCTCAATAAATTCAAGTATATAAATGATCAAAAAACCCTCGGGAAATATATTGCTGAAATGGCCCGGAAAGGAAAAGGGGTCAACTATTTGAAAAAGAAACTTTATGAAAAAGGCTGCAGCGATCTTTTGCGTGATGCTGAACGCCTGTATGCTCCGTCAATTGAGGAAAGTGCGGCAATAAATGTCTGCTCAAAATTGAAAAATGAAGATGCTGAAAAGATAAGAAAAAAACTTAACTCTTCGGGATTTTCTTATCAGACAATATCGAGGGTGCTGAAATACATGAAAAAAAATGAAATAAATGAAGATAGTTACGATATTTGAAGATAACCATCTGATGGTGGTGATAAAGCCGCAGGGAGTTCCTGTGCAGAAAGATTCTTCCGGAGATCCCGATCTTCAGACGGCCGTAATGGACTTTTTAAAAAGTAAATACAATAAACCGGGCAATGTATTTCTTGGCATAGTTCACAGGCTTGACAGACCTGTCGGCGGAGCGGTCGTTTTTGCCAAAACATCAAAAGCCGCTTCAAGGCTGAGCGAACAGATAAGAAATAATGTCTGGAAAAAACAATATGTTGCGATAGTTGACGGCGTGCCTTACCCCGACAGCGGAACTTTGGAAGATCATCTTATCAAAGACAGCGGTACAAACATGGTATCTATTGTCGACAGCACTGTAAAAGGGGCAAAAAAAGCGGTTCTGAAGTATTCTGTGGTTGATAAGAATGATCAAAAAGCAATGCTTTCAATAGACCTGTTGACGGGCAGAAGCCATCAGATAAGGGTTCAGCTTGCATCAAGAGGCTGGCCGATAGTGAACGATCACAGATATAACAGCAAAACTGTGGCCGGCGGAAGCATAATGCTGTGGGCGCACATTCTTGAAATAAAGCATCCTGTAAGCGGAAATGTAATGCAGTTTAAGGCGGAAGTTCCTGAAATATTTAACAATATTATTCATTCCGGAGGTTGATCATGGCAAAAGAAAGGATCCTTGCGGTAGATGATGAAGAGGACATACTGAACCTTATAAAATATAATCTTGAAAGAGAAGGTTTTAAGGTTGAGACGGCTGCAAACGGGGAAATGGCCGTAAGAATAGCAAGAGAGAACGCTCCCGATCTCATATTGCTGGATCTTATGCTTCCGGGAATGGACGGACTAGATGTGTGCAGGATACTTAAAAATGACAGGAATACATCGAAAGTACCCATAGTAATGCTGACCGCAAGAGGGGAGGAGAGCGATATCGTAACAGGTCTTGAGATCGGCGCTGATGACTATATTACAAAACCTTTCAGTCCGAGAGTGCTGATAGCAAGGATAAAAACAATTCTCAGGAGAGATTCAAAAAAAGAGGATGCCGCCAGAAATCCCGTGATAAGAATAGGCGAAATGGAAATTGACACAACAAAATATAAAGTTGCTGTGAACGGTGAAAATGTTGATCTGACCGCAACAGAGTTCAGCATTCTGATCTATCTTGTAAAAAGACCGGGATGGGTCTTTACCAGAAGCCAGATAATAAATTCGGTGAAAGGGGATGATTACCCGGTGACAGACAGATCGGTCGATGTGCAGATCCTTAATTTAAGGAAGAAACTCGGGGATATAGGCAACCTGATAGAGACAGTAAGAGGCGTCGGCTACAGGTTTAAAGATCAATGATATTTTTAAGGTCTCCAAGAGATCCTGTTACATATGCGCCTGTTGCGGAAAGCCGCTCCGGACTGTTGTGTCCTCTTGATATCAGCACGGTTTGACAGCCGATCTCATTTGCGACATCAAAATCATGAGTGGTATCGCCGATGAAAAGAAGCTCTTGACCTTTTAGACCTGTGTCAGCCAGAAGTTTTCTGCCAAGATGCGATTTACCTTCCGCATAATAATTCTCGATCCCTTGTACAAATTTGAAAAAATGATCGATCCTCAGCATTTTCACATGTCTGTTAAGCCCTTCATGCTGCATTGCTGAAAGTATGCCTGTCTCGACCCCTTTTGTTTTGAGATATCCTATTGTGTCGACAACATCGTGGAAAAGTTTTATTTTTTCAAGACTGCCGAGGTAGCAGTCGATGAACTCGCCTGCGATGCCTTCCCAGTCATTTTCAGTATCAAGTCCGAGCTGTTTATAATATTTCTTTACAGGAAAATCGAAAATTTCTTTGTATCTTTCTGTGGTTATAAGCGGCATGTTCCTTCTTTCGAGTATGAGATTGATGGCGTTGACGCTTAACCAGACATCATCAATGAGAGTTCCGTTCCAGTCAAAAATGATAAATTTGGGTTTGAACATGTCAGCTCCGGTGTTTTTTCAGAAGTTTTTCCGCTATCTCGTCAAGAGTATCCGTCACAGCTTCAATTCCGTCTGTTGTGTCAATTATATGGTCGGCAAGGAGGCTTTTTTCCTCAAACGGCATCTGGGCGCTGATCCTTGCAAGAGCCTCAGTTTCAGATATCCGGTCTCTTGAAATTATGCGTTTCAGCTGAATGGACGGGTCACAAGTGGTAAGTATGACAGTTTCAAAATTTTTATGCCATCCGGCTTCAAAAAGCACTGCCGCCTCAAATATTACCGGAGTTTCAAAGGAAAGTCTTGTTATCAGAGCAATGGAATCTTTTATGAGCACCGGATGGACGATCTCATTGAGTCTATTCAGTTTTTTTCTGTCGGAGAATACGGCCCTGCCCAGAAGTTTGCGGTCCACAATGCCGTCAGCAACAATGGCTTTTCCAAATTCGACCCTGATAAGTTCAGCAATGTCAGACCTCTCCAGAACGGAATGCCCGATCTTGTCTGCATCCACGATACTGAAACCGTACTCTCTGCTGAAATAATTTGAAACGAAGCTTTTTCCTGTTGCAATTGAGCCGGTAAGTGCGGCGACCCTATTTTTTGTCAGATCCATCTCTATTCCGCAGACTAATTTTAATGTAATAAGGCCTTTCACCTTCAATGTGCTTTACTTTTATCAGCTGTCCGTCGTAAAGTTTTTCAGGCATTTTGTAAGTGACCACGGTCCCGTTCGGCAGCTGAATGGTCTGCGGCACACCCTGTCTGACCTCGTCAACATATATGATCTGATCAAGCACCACCGCATCTTCAGGAAGTTTCTGGTCGACCTGGACTTTGCATGAAAGCAGGAAAAGGACTGTGGAAACTAAAATTAAAGCGAATGTTTTTTTCAAGATATCCTCCGGTAATGATAACTGAGGTATTATATCTGCAAAACGGTTCCAGTTCAAATAATTTGGAATGGAAAAAAGTGCTTTCAACCTATTTTGTTGACATAAAGGACGGCTCTTTTTATACTGACCCGAATGTTGGCGTGTTTAACTTTAAACGAGGATCGTTATGAGAAGATTTTCAATTATTTTCACAGTTTTCGTGATGGCGTTCTGTGCATTTATGATCTCCTGCTCTTCAGGAAAAAGCGGTGCGGAAAAAACTCTCGAAACCTATCTGGACCTGCTCAAACAGAAAAACTTCGCAAGAGCTTGGGACATGGTGGACAAGGAATCCCAGGAGATAGTGGGACAGGAAAAATTCCTTGAAGATGCAAAATATATAAGCCTTAACACAATGTTCCTCAAGACTCTTCCTGCAAAGATCAACGCTGAAGGGACCAAGGTCATCATAGAGACCGAATATACCGGCCAGAAAGTCGCGATGAACAGCATGCCGGAGGCTAAAATAAATTTCTATGTGAACAAGAACGGTGACAAATGGGAGATAAACCTCAAAGAGAGAATAGATAAGATAAAAGAAGAACAGAAGAAAGATGCGATAGAGATCCCGATAGACCCTGAACTTCTTGAGACAGCTAAACTTTACAAGGATAAAATAGAGGTAAAAGACCTGAGGAACGGTGAAGTTGAATTTGCCAACGGTCAGAGCCAGTATATGATGGATGCTACAGTGAAAAACAATACTGATAAACATCTCAGCTATGTGGGCGTTCTGGTAAAATTCATGGATGAGAAAGATGAAAAGGTCCTTTTTGAAAAGACTTTCTTCGTTATCTACACAAGACAGATCGAAGAGATATATCCGATAGCTCCGGGTGAAGAAAGAAGCATAATAATACCCGGTTATGATGCGGGCGACATAGACGGTAACTGGACAGGAAAGCTCAGGTGGGAGGTCAGTGCTGTTAAAGTGGCCACTCCTGCAGAAATGATAAAGATAGAAGATCTCAATCTTCCCAAAAAATAATCCGGAACCTTAATGGGCATTGCTCAACAGGCGTCAGCTCTGATAATTAAGATCGAAAAGCTCGAACATGCTTTTAATTTCTATTTTTCCGGTGTGGACAAAAAACCGCCGCTGAATGAGCTCAATTCATTGAAAAAGCAGGTGGACAGGCTCATGATGGAAGCTCAGGATTCAAAGAATAGCACCGAAAGGTTCCTTGTTTCCCAGATCGTTGCAAGATTCACGGTCTACAGGACAAAATGGGAAAGAGGGGTGCGTGATATCGAGGAGGGAAGGGCGAAACCGGGACAGAACTTTTTCGGCGGAATGCCCAGCGGGGCCCTGAACGATCTGAAGAGTTCGGCTTCAGAGATCGAAAAAAAGGATGCTGAAGCTTTCAGATTGAACGCCATCATCAATGAAACGGCCGACAGATATATTGAAATGAACAGAAAGTATACAGGAAAGACTTTCAGCAGGGAATCTGTTTCAGAGATGCTTGAAAAGAAGATAGATGAAGTCAGAAAGAAATTCGGAGACAGGTTCTCTTTTAAAGTCTATTTTGAAGACGGAAAGGTAAAGATAAAACCGGAAAAGGATTAAGTGTCCGCATTATTTGATTTTTTAGCTGAAAAATGAGAAAATGCCCTGCTAAAACTGAGTAAATATTACCAATAGAGGTGAAAAATGACAAAATTTGAAGTGCTTGTCCCGATGCCTGAGAGCGGAAAGGAAGTTGTGGTAAGAGAGGAGGGGCCGAACTGGTTCTGCGCTCTTGAGTCGGCTTTATCCGGACTTGGCATGGCGGATTCAATGAAAAACATAGTCTGTGATGTAAAAGAGGACGGTACGATAAACATAACCGATGCCGCTTCAGGAAGAAAATTCCTTATCAGGGAGCTTGATCTTACAAGGAATATTCAGCAGCCCGTTCAGGAAAAGAAAGAGCCTCCCAAGGTCACAAGGAAGGATGAAATGCTTGCAGACCTTTTCACTGATGTCATGGATGCCTGGAACCTGAGCGAAGTTGAAAGTTCCGATTTCTTTCTCGACCTTGCGATGAAATATATTCCATGCGAGAGCGGGTCTTATGCAAAGTCCACGCTTAATTCAACAGACCTTGAATTTGTCTCATGCAGAGGTCCGAAAGGTCAGGATGTGAAGGGGCTGAAAATAAAAGTGGGACAGGGGCTTGTCGGATTCTCTGCGAAACACGGCTGTTTCATAGCGGTCGGTGATGTTCAGAAGGATCCCAGATTTTTTAAGGAGATCAGCGAAAAGATAGGTTATGAGACCACATCGATAGCATGTGCGCCTGTCAGGTCGCTTGAAACAAATATAACATTCGGGGTCATTGAGCTGATAAACAAGAAGAACAGCTACAGATTCAATGAGGACGATCTTGAATTCTTAAGGTTCATTGCCGATAAGATGGCGGAACTTCTCCACACAAAGTGGGTCGAGTCAAACAATAATTTTGAAGAATAGCGGTCTATTTCTTGTTTTCTCCGGTCTTTTTTTCCGGTTTTCTGTCGGGAACAGTTGATTTAACAGGGGAATATTTAATTGCGCCTGATAATTTCTGAATATTCATCTTTATCAGTTCTATCTCATAATCTGTGAGTCCGGAAGTGTATTCTCTGAAAAGTTCTTCATTAGATTTTTTGTATGCTTCGAGAGCCTGTTCATACTGTTTTTCGGTCATTTCCTGAGACTGAAGGAGTTTTGTTTTTCTTTCAAGAGCCTCCGGTCCTGTCTCATAAAATGCAAGATAACTTTTAAGTATTTTTTTCGATTTTCTCATGAAAACTATAGGATCGAGTCCTTTTGATTCAAGATATCTGTTGATCTCCGTTTTTCCGTTTTCAATTATCTGAGCTTTCGCCTGGTTACTGCTTTTCTGAAGTTCGCGGTCATATTTTCCGGTGATCATGTCTATCTGGTCTTTGTGCGTTACAAGAAGGTCTATGTCGTTCTGTGAAAGGGTCAGATCTGCGTTTTCATTGTTCTTTCGTCTGCATGAGAAGATCAGAATATTCATGACCAGAAAAGATATTATCAGGATAAATGTGATCTTTTTCATTCAATTCCCAAAAAAAGCCCCGGCTGCACAATCCGCAGTATGGTACAATAAAGTGATTTCAAAAACAATTTTATTGATCTTAAAACTCTAAAATTGACCGCTTAAAAATTTAAGGTTATATTATACGGTCACAGGAGACGAGGTCTTGCCCGGAATGGAAAAAGTAAAAGGATACATCGAATCACTTTCATCAATGCTCAATGATGTATTTAATGAAACTGAAGCTACAGTGATAAGCTGCACAGGAACGGTTGCTTTGGGAAGGGACGGAGATGTTTTCTCAATAAAGAGCGGAAGCAGGATGGATATTCTTGTAGGCTCGCTCAGGGAATCTGTCAACGGCATTTCAACACTTTTTCAGTTCGGCGACATAATTGATCAGAGCTTTGAAAGTTTCGGAGTCATTTTTGAGGAGATAAACCATTTCAGGAACAATGATGTAAAACTTTCTTATGATAACGCCGAAAGGTTCTCAAAACTTATAGGCGCCGTTTCAACGAACACTTTTTCACTTATCGGAACGACGCTGCTTCAGTTGAAGGAAAAGCTTGAAAATGCAAAAAAGATCCTGCTTCTGATAAAAGAGGAGCTGGAACAGAACAGGGAAAGATGTGTTCTTCGCGGAGATGCCGGCAGGTTCACGGTCGGTATCAATAAAAGCATTGAGTCTGTGGAAAAGAACATCAGAAAGATAGAGACTTCAGCAAGGTTCGCGGTGCTAAGCACGGAAAGCGTGGGGCTTTTCTGCATTGAAACGATAGCTTCGCAGAAAGACAACATAAACAATGAGATCCTGACCGCTAAACTTTATGAAAAGTTCAGGGTGAGAGAGCATTTGAGAATATTGAACAGTATCTTCCCGTCATCAAGGGAATATTCAGAAACAGGAAGCATGGAATTTTTTTAGAGAGGGTGTCTGCATGCTGGAATTTAATGTAAAAAAAGATGGAGCTGCCGCAAGGGTCGTTTTCTCCGGAAGAGTTGACAATGAGGGCTCTGCGGTGTTTCAGCAGGCTTTTGACAAGCTGCTTGAGAGCGGTGAACAGAGTGTCGTGCTTGACCTTAAGGGCCTTGAGTTCATCAACAGTTCAGGCATAGGAAAACTGCTGATATTCCATAAAAAAATGGTTAATTCAGGCAGGACATCGAGAATAGAGGGGCTCAGCGAAGAGATATTTACGCTGTTCAAAGCGATAAGGCTTGACAAGATAATTGACATGAAAGGATAAAATGGCGTCTTTTAAAATTGACGGCAGCACAGTTTTCATATCCGGGGACATTTCCATCAATGAAGGTGGCGATCTCTATAATTTTCTGAAGGACATCCCGTTTTCCACAGAGGAGATAATGATAGATCTCGGCAGAGTTTCGGCATGGGACACTTCTTCGGTGCAGACCTTCATTTCATGGGCGAAATCGACCCGCATGAAAGTAGCATGGAGAAATTTCCCAGCCGGATTCATGAACGATCTCAAGCTTCTGGGGCTTTGGAACAACTTTAAAGGGGTGAAAAATGAATAAGACCATTCTCATCGTGGACGATTCTGCAACTCTCAGAGCGTCGGTCAATTTCGTGCTTACGGATGCAGGTTTTGAGATCATGCAGGCGAAGAACGGAACAGAGGGGCTTGAAAGGCTTGAAGAATCAAAAAGGCTCGGGATCAAGATCGATATGATAATTTCAGACATAAACATGCCTGTCATGGACGGGATAACTTTTATAAAAGAAGTGAAAAAAGGCGATTTCAGGTTCGTTCCCATACTGATCCTTACAACTGAATCTGAAAATGCAAAAAAGATGGAGGGAAAGGCGGCCGGCGCATCGGGCTGGCTGGTAAAGCCTTTCAAACCTGAACAGCTTGTATGGGTCGTTAAAAAATTTGTAAGGTAACGGATGATAGAAAGGGATTCTCTCTACAAAATATTCCTTGAAGAAGCGAAAGAGCTGGTTTCGTCTCTTGAGAACGACCTTCTTGAACTTGAAAAGAATGTTAACGACAGACAGCTCATAGATCAGATATTCAGATCGGTGCATACTTTAAAGGGAAGTTCGGGGATGGTGGAGTATTCCCTGCTCACGACTTTTTCGCATGAGATGGAGAATGTTCTTTCAAGGATAAGGTCAGGAGAGCTCAAGGCCACAGGAAGTCTGATAAGTCTTTTTCTGAGTTCCACCGATCTTCTCAGACAGCTTGTAGAGTGCGAACCTTCGGAAGCTGAATCCCTGCTGGGAGCAGAGGTAAGGTCGGGGCTTGACAACATAAGAAAGTTCAAAGGGATTCAAAAGGAGCCGGTCGATGCTGAAATAAAACAGACATCCTCCGGTCAGGAGAATTTTTCTGAAAAGTACATTCAGATAAACATGAAATTCAAGCCTGACATATTCGCTTCGGGCACGGATCCTCTTATGCTTCTTAAAGAGCTGAGCTCCATGGGCGAGTTTGTAAAAGTAAGATGCAATCCGGAAGCGATCCCCGTAATGAACAGTTTCAGGTATGAAGTTCTGTATCTTAGCTGGGAGATCATTTTAAAGACCGATCAGCCGGCTTCAACAGTTGAAAATGTGTTCATTTTCGTCCGTGAGAACAACACAATAGTATTTGAAGATGTCAGCCGCCGCTTTGTTGAAGGGGTGGACCTTAGATATGCAGATAAAAAGATAGGCGAGATCCTTGAAGAAGAGGGATATGTCTCTGGCAGCGATCTTCAGAAGGTGGTCGATAGCCAGAAAAGGATGGGGGAGATCCTTGTCGAGAACAGCAGTATTGATACAAACATCGTAAACAAGGTCCTTTCAAACCAGCAGAAAAGCAGAGACATCCTTACAAGTCAGACCATAAGAGTGGACACTAACAAACTTGACAGACTTGTCAATCTGGTGGGAGAGCTGGTCATCGGGATCGCAGGGATAAACCAGCTTATTGTGGAAAAATACCACAAGAACAGAGAGCTCAACGATGCCGCTGAACATCTGGACAGGATAAGCAGGAGCATTCAGGAACAGGTGATGAAGACCAGAATGGTGCCCATCGAGGGGACTTTCTCCCATTTTCAGCGGATCGTGAGAGACACATCAAGGGAATTGAACAAAAGAATAAACCTTTTTCTTGTCGGATCGGAAACCGAGCTTGACAAGACCCTCATAGAACAGATAGACGCCCCGCTGAAGCATCTTGTAAGAAACTCCATAGATCACGGAATAGGTTCGCCGGAGGAAAGGATCGCAGTCGGAAAGCCTTCGGAAGGCTCCATCTGGCTGAGGGCTTATCAGCAGGAAGGGAAGATAATGATCGAGGTCGAAGATGACGGAAAGGGCCTTGACAAAAAAGCCATCCTGAAAAAAGCACAGGAGAAAGGGCTCTACAAGGGCGGGGGCGAACTGAGCGAAAAGGAGATTTTCAATTTCATATTCATTCCCGGTTTCAGTACGGCAAAACAGGTGACGGAAATAAGCGGCAGGGGTGTCGGTCTTGATGTCGTAAGAAAGAACATCGAGAATCTCAGAGGGAGCATAGAGCTGTTCTCAGAAAAAGGTAAAGGGACTCTTTTCAGGATAAAACTTCCTCTTACCCTTGCTATAATCGAAGGAATGCAGGTCTCTGTAGGCATCGAGACGATAACGGTCCCGCTTTTCTCCATAATTGAAGCGGTTAGACCGGAAAGCAATTCGGTCAAGACGATAGAGGGCAAAGGAGAGCTGATCGAGTTCAGAGGCGGGTATGTCCCGCTGATAAGGCTTTATGAAATATTCGGTTTTAAAACGGAAATCACCGACCCTGTAAACGGGTTGATACTGATCCTTGACGGCCATAACAGAAAAATAGCGATGATGGTTGATGATGTCATCGGTCAGCAGCAGGTGGTGATAAAAAGTCTTGAGAAAAACTACAGGCAGGTCCCCGGAATCAGCGGCGCGACTGTGCTCGGAGACGGCAGGATATCTCTCATACTGGATGTTTACAGTCTTGAAAAGCTGGCTTTCGGCCAGCCGGAGAACATATGAACAGATCAGGCAGGTTGGACAGTGCTCAGAAAGAGAATGCGGTGAAAGAGGAGAAATTCCACCAGTTCATACTTTTCAGAGTGGGTGAGGAGGAATATGCCACGGACATACTGAAGGTGTATGAAATAACAAGCTATAAAAAACTGACAAAAATACCGGCAATGCCTCCTTTCGTTAAAGGTGTGCTTAACCTTAAAGGGATAGTGGTGCCAGTAATAGACCTCAGAGAGAAATTCGATGTTCCTGACAAGGACATAACAAAGTTCACGGTTATCATGATAGTCGATGTAAGCGGAAGGGTGATGGGAGTTGTTGTTGACAAGGTGAACGACATCATAAAGGTCAGAAGCTCTGAGATACAGCCTCCGCCGAGGTTCTCTTCCGGATTAAAGGCGAACTTCATAAGAGGAATGATAAAGAAGGAAAAGGACCTTTTCACGATAGTCCTTGATATGGCGAAGATCCTTTCGGACACGGAACTTAACATAATGGACACGCTGTAGATGGAAAATTTAATATCCGAATTTATTCAGGAATCCAGGTCGCAGATCGATGAGGTGCGGGAGCAGTTCAGCGATTTCACGGATCTTCTTGAAAAAGGGGAGTATCCTGAGTTCAATGCGTTCAGTACGCTTCTGCGGGCTGTCCGTTCAATAAGCGGCGGGTGTTCTGTTACAGGACTCGCCGATCTTGAGGCCGCATCTGAAAAACTGAATAAAATGATATCTTTCGCAGTTGCAAAGAAACTGCCGGCAGGCCCGGTGACAGCTGAACTGATAGAGATAACTTTTGAAATAGTGGATACCGCGCTTAAGAGCGGGGGAAAAGTAAAAAAGAAAGATATTTCGAAAATAGAAAAGGACTTTGAGAAACTTCTGTCACTTAAACAGGAGACCCCGATCTCGTCGGGTGAAACAGCAGAGAAAAAAGAGAAAAAACAGGAAACGCGGGAAGTTAGGAATGAAAGCGAAAAGGTAGAAGAGGAGAAGAACAATGAATTTCTCTCTTTCAGGATAGGGACAGAGCACTATGCTGTTCCGATAGAACTTGTGTATGACATGAAACAGATGCTTCCATGCTCGAAAATTCCCAACCAGCCTGCACATTTTCTGGGCGTTGCGAACCTGAGAGGCAATGTCGTGCCGGTTATCGATCTTAGAAAGGTTTTCGGCATAAAAGATATATCATACGGTGAGTTCACGGTGTTCCTCATGCTCAAAGTAAGAGATAAAATAAAAGGGTGTGTCGTTGATTCGATCGATGATGTGGTTTTTCTTGAGCCCGAAAATACACACACGGCTCCCATGCTCAGCAGGAAAATAAGATCGGATTTCATAAAGTTCATTGCAAACGATCCCAGAACAAAGAAATTTCTTATTGTGCTTGATATAGAGAAGATGCTGGAAAATGACTGAAAGCAGATTTGACATAAAAAAGATATCGCTCAGCGATGCAGAATTTGAGAAATTGAGAGATCTTGTTTTCAAGGTTTCAGGAATAAGTCTTGCCGAAACTAAAAAAGAGCTGGTCGTATCCCGTTTTACAAAAAGGGTCAAGGCGCTGAAATTGCAGAACTTTTCAGAGTATTACGATCTTCTGGTCTCTCCTTCCGGATTTTCTGAGGTGCAGAATTTCATAAATTCCATAACAACGAACAAGACCGATTTTTTCAGAGAGGCCCATCATTTCGATTTTCTTGTGAACACTTTCATTCCGCAGGTGATCTCATCAGGACGCAGGATCGTAAGGATATGGTCAGCCGCATGTTCAACAGGAGAGGAGCCTTATACTATCGCAATGGTCATGGCGAAGCATCTTGTCGAGCCTTATAACATTCCGGTTAAAATACTGGCCACCGACATAGATACCAATGTTCTCAAGACCGCTGTGCGGGGCGTCTACGAAAGCGGAGTGCTCAATACTGTTCCGGAAGAGTACATGAAAAAATACTTTCTCAGAGGAAAAGGGGACAGTCTCGGTCTTTTCAAGATAAAGGACGACATAAAGCAGATGGTGACTTTCAAACAGCTTAACTTCATTGCACCTGAATATCCGGTAACTTCGACATTTGACATAATTTTCTGCAGGAATGTGATAATCTATTTCAATCCTGAGACCAAAAGAATGGTGGTGAACAGGCTTTTCAGGTATCTGAATGACGGCGGTTACATAATGATGGGTCATTCGGAGACACTTTTCAACATGATAGACGGACTTGTTTATCTCAAGAACACGATCTACCAGAAAAAGATGTATAACAGCGGTCCGGAGAACTGATGTATAAATCGTTTAACAGAAAACTTCAGAAAGACATAATAGTTATACAGCCCGGAGAATATTATGTCGTGGACAGGACGCCGGAAGGTATCGCCACGGTTCTCGGATCATGCATAGCCGTCTGTTTCATGGATGCGGAGCTCGGAATAGGCGGGATGAACCATTTCATGCTTCCCGGCGATTTCAGGAATGATGAAGTTTTCGCCTCCAGAAGCAGTCGATACGGCATGTTCGCAATGGAAAGCATCATAAACGAAATGATGAAAAAAGGTGCAAGGCGTGACCGTCTAACGGCAAAGATATTCGGCGGCGGGCATGTTCTCAATTTCAGAAAATCCGATGGTAACATACCTCTTGCCAACATAAATTTCGTTAAGACCTATCTGCAATATGAAGAGATCCCTATAATAGCAAGCGATATAGGCGGCGATACGGGAAGAAAGATCATTTTCATCCCTTCGGAAGGAGGGAGGGTGCTTGTAAAAAAACTTCTTAAGAGCCCCGATCAGGCAATGGAACAGGAAAATAAATACAAAGCGGCCGTGCTTAACACCAAAAAAGAGGATGTCAGCGGCGGAGTGACGATATTTACAAAAGGTGATATCCGGGACGATAAGGAATGAGCGTGAAAAAAAAGGTTCTCATAGTTGAAGATTCAAGGACTGCAAGAGAACTGCTTTCTGAAATAATCTCCTCTTTTGATGATTTTGAAGTGATGGGCAGGGCGGCAGACCCGTATGAAGCTCACGATATCATGAAAAAGGAGATGCCTGACATAATAACGCTTGACATCGAGATGCCCAAGATGGACGGGCTGACATTCCTTGACAAGATCATGAGAGGTGCGCCTCTGCCGGTTGTCATGATAAGCTCTCTGACCAGCGAGAACGCGGCAATAACGCTAAAGGCGCTTGAACTCGGAGCGGTCGACTACATACTCAAACCGCAGAATGAAAGTTCGATGAAAGAGATATCGGAGCGGATACATGAAAAACTTGTGATCGCGGCGTCAGTTCCCAGATCGTGGCTGAATATCCACAAATACAGGGGAAAAGATGATTCTGTAAGGGATTTTACAAGAAAGACCATAAAGCTTGTTCCGAGCGATGACAGTGCGAAAATGCTGCCGTCCTGCTCGATGATAGTTATCGGGGCCTCGACCGGAGGCACTGTGGCAATAGAAAAGCTTCTTTCCACCCTTGACTGCAGGATAATGCCTCCGATAGCCATAGTTCAGCACATCCCCCCTTTCTTCTCAAGATCTTTCGCAGACAGGCTTAACAAGCTTTTCCCGTTCAATGTCTATGAAGCCGAGAACGGCCGTCCGATGCTTCCGGGAGATGTTGTTATAGCGCAGGGAGGAAAACATCTTCTTGTCCAGAGGTCACATGCAGGATATACAGCTGTTGTAAAGGAAGGTCCTAAAGTGAACAGACACCAGCCTTCAGTTGATATTCTGTTCAAATCCGCCGCTCTTGTCGTGAGAGCCAATGCAGTGGGCGTTCTGATGACCGGAATGGGATGTGACGGGGCGGTCGGCATGGCTGAACTTAAAAGGAACGGTGCGGTGACGATAGTTCAGGACAGATATGAATGTGCTGTTGCAGGAATGCCGAGATCGGCGGTCGATCTGGGTGTCGTTGACAAGGAGCTTGACTGCCAGAGGATATCGGATTTCCTCAACTCGATCTTTTCTGCTGATTGAAAACGGATTAGTGATGACAGAACACCATGAAAAGACAAAGTATTTTGAAATAGGCAGCGATCTTAATGCTGTTCCGGGTGTTGTCGGTCAGATAATCGGAATGTCGGCTCATCTGTTCGAGAATGTTTATATGCTGGAAGTTGCGGTCTATGAAGCGATATACAATGCGATAGAACACGGCAACTTTGAAATTTCAAAAGAGGAGAAAGAGCGGATGATAGAGGAAGGCTGTTATGACAGTTTCATCGCTTCAAGGTGTTCCGGGGAAGGGTCCGTTAATAGAACCGTAAAGATAAGATCGACTGTAAATGAAAAAAGCCAGACAATTGAGATCGAAGATCAGGGCAGAGGTTTCGACTGGAGATCTGAAATGAGAAATGTGATCGCGGAACAGAACAGGTCCCCTGACGGGTTTAATGGATTCGGCATAAAGATAATAGCCTCTGTTTTCAATATTCTTGAATACAATGAAGCCGGGAACAGAGTGAAACTGGTTAAATTCGCTGATATAAAAAAACCGGAGGATAATGTTAAGGAAGATTCTCATTGTTGATTCCGATGAACAGGTGACTGCTGTTCTGGAATTGAAACTGAAAAAAGAAAGTTATGATGTCAGAACATTGTCCGGTTCAGTCAATGCACTGAAAACACTGAAAGAATTCAAACCTCATCTGATAATTTCAGAAATGGTGCTTCCTGAACTAAGCGGTGTCGATTTCCTCAAAAGAGTGAAAATGAACCCTGAGACAAAGAACATTCCCTTTATTTTTCTTTCAAGTTCAAGGGTTGTCGAGGACAAGATCCTTGCCCACGAGATGGGCGCTGAAGCTTTTTTCATGAAACCGGTACTGATAAAAGTTCTCATAAACAGGATAAACGATTTTTTTGAACAGGCGAAATTCAATGAGCTTCTCGATCTTTCCAAGGGATCAAAAGATTTCAAGGGCGACCTTTCCAGCATTTCAGTGATAGATGTCCTTAATATCATTGCGGAAAACAGCTCTTCCGGAGTTGTTTTATTTACATCCTCCACGGGTGATGAAGCGAAAGTTTTTTTCAGTAACGGTTCTGTGCTGAGGGTGGAAACAAAAGACGGTGACAACAAAAACGGAACGGATGAGCTTTTCAGGCTTCTTTCATGGCTTGACGGAAATTTCGTCATTAATTACAAGGATGTAAATGTTGCCAGAAATGTCAGGATACCTCATGACAGGCTTGTCGTGAAGGCGGCGGACTGGCTTGATGATTATACCAGCGAACTAAGCGAAATGCCTCCTCTTGACTCGAAACTTTATGTCGATTTCGGTCAGTTCATGAACACTATCAACAAGTTCCCTGATAAAGTGTCAGGAATAATCAGAGCGATCGGTCCTGATGGCGGGAAATTAAGCGAAGTCATCGAAAAGACCGACCTTGACAGAAGACTTACGGTTGAATATCTGAAACAGCTTATAGGACTTGAGGTAGTTTCATCAAGAAAGAAAGAATCTCCTTATACTCTTCCTCCTGAGCCGCGGTGGCTTGCCAAAGCTGATGAAAATATGGAAGGGCATGATATTTCTGAGAAAAAAGAGGAAGTTCATTTTTCAAAAACGATCGTTCCACCTCCCGATCTTGCCCGGAGAGACACCATTGACCCTGCAATAGGGATCGTAATTGATGCGTCTATTGCACCTGTCAGTATCGTTAACATGAATGAACTTGCTCACGAAGACGAGGCTGCAGAAAAAGCAGTTACTGATAAAGAAGCCGAAATAAGTGATATTGAAATTGAAGAACCTCAGTTCGATGATCTTTCGGGTCAGAAGACCGAGATAGTTAAAAGCGTTCACAACGATGAAGAGCTCAAAAGCATAATCGAAGACCATCTCCAGGATGTAAAGCTTGAAAGTGAGGCAAGAAAGACCGATCCTGAATATTTAGAAAAGACAGGAAGTTTCCGTGCCGGCATGATGGTCTACCTGGTTCTGCTTGTTCTGGCATTCGCTCTTTTCATGGTCTATTACGGTCAGAAAAAAGAGGACATTGAAAGGATATTGAACATGGACCTTAGCGAGCCTTTCAGTGAAAAGAAGACGGATGTTCCGGAAATTAAAGCAGTTGATGAATCATTACAAGATCTTGCGCTCGCAGAGCTCATTGACAGAGCGGCAGGCAGATACGAAGAGCAGAAATATGAAGATGCCTTGAATATAAACAGGTTTGCACTTGAAAAATTGAAAAACGATAAAATAGATTCAGGCGAAAACTACGAGAAAGTCATAACAAATATGGCTATTTATCTCTACATGACAGGAAGATTTGAAGAGGCTGTTAAATATGCAGAGGAATCTACGGTGCTTCGGGAGACGGCAAAATCAATAGAGCTGAAGGCGGCAGTTCTTGAAGAGCTTGGAAAGAACATCGAGGCGGCATCTTTCCTCAGGTCTAAACTTAATGATGAAAGGTTTGCCGGAAAAAGAGAGGAGTGGGTTGTCGAAATAAACAGACTGGAGAAAATAAAAAGATGAGAAAGCTTATATGCAGAGATACGATCCACAAAAGAGTTCAGGAAATAGGGGCGCAGATCAGCGACCATTATCAGAACAGGCCTTTCACATGTCTTATCATTCTGAAAGGGAGCACGGTGTTTGCGGCAGACCTTATACGGGCGATAACATCCGAGTTCATGGATATTGATTTCATAAGGCTTTCAAGCTACTGCGGCACTCATTCGACAGGAAAAGTAGAGATGCTGATGGGAGAGCTTGAGAAGTTCAGAGGAAGAGAGCTTCTTGTGGTTGAAGATATTGTCGATACGGGTACAACGCTGTCGTTCTTTCTTGAAAAACTTAATGAGATCAAACCCGCATCTATAAAAATATGTTCTCTTCTTGAGAAAAAAGAGATCAACAAAGGGCGTGTGAAAATAGACTTTCTCGGGTTTGACATCAAGAATGAATTTGTCATCGGATACGGCCTTGACATGAACGAAAGGTTCAGGAATCTTCCGGACATAATGGTCTACGAAGGGTAGTCCAAAAAGCCATGATAGATCACAACATCGAACTTAAAATTGAAGATATTGCATTCAGTAAGCTTGATCTTAAAGCACTTTTCCCGGGGCGTGACAAAGTTGAGCTTGAAATGGGGTTCTGCAGCGGGCTTTTTTTGTCCGAATATGCCAATTCAAAGCCGGATACCGGATTTCTGGGACTTGAAATAAGCAGAAAGTTCATTGTCCGCGGGCACCGTAATCTTCAGAAGCGGCTTCTTCAGGATAATGTCAGGACGGTATGTTTTGAAGGTATTGCTATCATTAAAGAATTATTGCCGTTCAATTCGCTTGATGCGATACATATCTACTTTCCCGACCCGTGGCCCAAAAAAAAGCATCATAAGTTCAGAACAGTCCGCTTCGAAAACCTGATAATGATGCATAACCGCCTGAAAAAAGGGGGAAAAATATACATCGCTACAGATCATCCCGAATACGGCGAATTCATTGCAAAAGAGATCTCGCTTACCGGAGAGTTCTTCAACATCCTCCCCTACGGCATGGATGACCGGAAAATTAAGACCAAATGGGAGAAAAAACAGATAGCAGACTGCTGGCCCATCAATTACTTTCTACTGGAGAAGAAGTGAATAGAAAATGGTTTTAATAGTTCAACCGGAAATAACAAAAGAAGTTGTTGAATATATTAAGAATTCTCCGCCGCCTCACAGGATTCATTTTGCTACCACACATTCAGAAGCGCTTAAAAGAAACAAGGGTTCTTCTTTTATCGGAAGTTTTAGTATTCCATTTTCAAATACAGTCGAGCCTTTTTTTAATTCAGTTACCGGTTTAGACTTATTTCCAAATAAAGCTGATCCGGTAAAAAAATGGCGCTCAATAAAAGATGAGGACGAATTTAATATAATTGCAGGATTCATCAGTAAATTTAAAAACTTGGTCTTTTTAAAAGATGCGCTGGCTTTATCTGCAGCATTTGATTTTAATAAAATTGATAATGAAACACACACCAAGATAGGTAAGTTAAGAAAAAGAACTAAATTTGAAGGTGATTTAAGAGCAAAAGAAATTCTGGTAAATAGAATACCTGAAAAAATAAAAAACATCCCTTTTTATTGTGAATCAGATGTTATTTGTGCTGTTCCTTCAGGTAGAAGCTTCTTAAAAGAAATAGCCGGTTCTGTTAGCAAAGGACTTAAAATAAGTGATGTTTCTGATTGTATTCGCTGGACAGATAAAAGAGAGAACATAATAGATACTCCAATTGATAAGAAATGGGAAAAACTTGAAGAATCCGGTTTAGTTGCGGATGCTGATTTAACTGGAAAAACAGTTTTACTTCTTGATGATTTATATCAATCTGGTATAACTATGCAATATGTTGCTATGAAACTTCAAAAGGCTGGAGCGGTGAGGATTTACGGTCTTTCAATTGTAAAGTCGTTGAATGACACCGACAATGTGTGAAAAAATGAATAACATTAAGGCTCAGATAATTTTCAGACTCCTTTCGGTTAAAGGTGTGGGAACAGTAAAGGCACATAAAATTTTTGCCTCTCTGAAAAATTTATATTCCAAGCCTGATGAAGATCAAATGATTAAAACAATTAAAGAATCTCTTAATGATGAGCTTTTTGAAATTTTTCAAAGTGATAAAAGAAGTTTTTCCGGTGAAGACGAGCGTATCGGATTTATAACTTTATTTGACGATGAATACCCCGATTCATTGAAATCTCTCGGAGATCATGCTCCGCTTGTGCTTTCATATATTGGAAACGCCGATCTTCTTAATAAAAATTCTGTGGGTTTCTGCGGTTCGCGGAAAGCAAGCGAAAAAGGAATATCAGTAACACGGGACTGTGCTGAACAGCTGGTCAGAAAAGGCTTTGTTC
>JAKLDO010000001.1:2135-4281 GCA_022703485.1 bacterium | reverse complement strand
CTGGTTTCCGGATATGCGGCAGGTGTTGATTTTACGACTCACAGGACGGCTTTGGAAAACAGAGGTGAAACGATTGTTGTGATTGCAGAGGGAATTAATAATTTCCGCATAAAGAGTGAGCTTAAACAGCTTTGGGATTGGAACAAAATTCTTGTAATTTCAGAGTTTCTGCCGGGTTCGGCGTGGAGTGTTTCAAACGCAATGCAGAGAAACGGCACAATCGTGGCTTTAAGCAATGCGATGATCCTTATTGAATCTTCGGCAAATGGCGGAAGTATGGATGCCGGAAAAAAAGCGCTTGAAATGAAGAAACCACTTTATGCACCGTTTTATGAAGGAATGCCTGAATCCGCTGTCGGAAACAGAATCCTGATTGAAAAAGGAGCAATAAAATTAGGCAGAAAGAAAGAAACAGGCAGAGCCAACATGTCAAAAATAATAGCCGCACAAACGCCAGCCGATCTTACAGCCGAAGCAGTATGTGAACAGAAAGTCCAGACCGGACTGTTTGAAATCTTTGAAACAAATGGAAAGGAATGAAACTGTTACAGAAAAATTAATTATTTACCGGAGAAAAAATAAATGCTTCAAAACAATCCTCAGATTAAGAGTTTAATAGATAAATTATGGGACAGATTGTGGGCTGGCGGAATTTCCAATCCGCTTTCCGCTATTGAGCAGATAACATATCTTCTTTTCATGAAACGGCTTGATGATCTTGATGTGAAAGAAGAAAAAGATGCTGAATTTACTGGTGAAAAGTTTAATTCCCGTTTCAGCGGAACGATCAAACTTGATGGAATGGATAAGGAAATTGAGAAAAGAATTCTCAGGTGGAGTTATTTCAAACAGCTTCCGGCAGAAGAAATGATAACTCATGTTCAGATGAAAGTTTTCCCTTTTCTTAAAAAACTTAATGGCGGCACTTCACCGTTCACAAAGCACATGGCGAATGCTGTTTTCATAATGCCGAAAGCTTCTCTGTTAGTGGAATCCATTAATATTATTGAAGATATTTTTAAAGAGATTGAAAAGGACGCTTCAGAGGGCGGGCAGGCTTTTCAGGATATTCAGGGTGATGTTTATGAAATGCTGCTTGGTGAAATAGCAAGCGCCGGTAAAAACGGTCAGTTCAGAACTCCGAGACACATAATTAAGCTCATGGCTGAGCTTGCAAATCCCCAGCTTGGTCAGAAAATTGCTGATCCTGCCTGCGGAACCGGCGGATTTCTTCTTGGTGCCTATCAATACATTTTGACGACGCTGGTTCGTGAAAAAGATCCTTCAAAACTTATTACTGATGAAGATGGTTTTGAACGGGGAGCGATAAGCGCAATTTTAACAGAAGATGTTAAAAAGATTCTGGAATCGAGCTTTTACGGATATGATATTGATGTCACGATGGTTCGTCTCGGATTGATGAATCTGATGATGCACGGCTTTCAGAATCCTCAGATTGATTACAAAGACACACTGAGCAAAACCTATAATGAAAACAATGTTTATGACATAATTATGGCAAATCCGCCATTCACAGGAAGCATTGATAAAAGCGATATAAACGAATCCATGACCCTTCCGACAACAAAAACCGAACTTCTTTTTGTTGAGCGGATGTTCAGAATGCTCAAAATGGGCGGAACTGCGGCAGTGATCGTGCCTCAGGGAGTACTTTTTGGAAGCGGCAAAGCGTTTGTGCAACTGAGGAAACTCATTATTGAAAAAGCGGAACTTAAAGCAGTCATTACAATGCCGAGCGGAGTTTTCAAACCTTATGCCGGAGTTGCAACAGCCATCATCATTTTTACAAAAGGGGGAAACACCGAAAAAGTCTGGTTTTATCAGATGGAACAGGACGGATATTCACTTGATGACAAAAGAACAAAACTCGAAAAACAAAGTGATCTGCAAGACATAATCGCAAAATATAAAACGAGAAAAACTACTGATTTTACTGATAGAAAAGCAAAGTGCTTCTTTGTCCCGAAAACCGAAATTGAAGAGAACAATTATGACCTGAGCCTCAGCAAATATAAAGAAGAAGATTACATCGAACAAAAGTATGACCCGCCATCAGAAATACTCGACAAACTCACCACACTTGAAAACGAAATCATCGGTGGAATCGAAGAGTTAAAGGGGCTGG
>JAKLDO010000001.1:0-2125 GCA_022703485.1 bacterium | reverse complement strand
GCCATCAGAAATACTTGATAAACTCACCACACTTGAAAACGAAATCATCGGTGGAATTGAAGAGTTGAAGGGGCTGGCAAAACCATGAAAAAAAAATTGGTGTTGAAAAAGATAGGTGATTTAATCTCTGAAAAATCCGAAAGGAATAAACATCTGGAAAATTATCCTGTTTTTTCCGTAACAAATTCTGAAGGGTTTGTTCGGTCAACAGATTATTTTGACAAAGAAGTTTTTAGTAAAAATTTGTCAAATTACAAAATTGTAAAGAAAGGGCATTTTGCTTATAACCCATCAAGAATAAATGTTGGTTCAGTAGACTATTTAAAAAATCAAAGTTCGGTGATTGTTAGCCCCCTTTATGTTATTTTTGAAGTAAAAGAGCGACTGTTGTTTCAGGAATATCTTAAAATTTTTCTTAAAAGTGAAAGAGGAAAGGCAGCTATTGGAGTAAAGACATCAGGTTCAGTAAGGGATAATTTAAGCTATAACAGTCTTTGTGAAATATTGATTCCTCTTCTACCACTTGAAGAGCAAATACAAATAGCCACAGTGCTTTCAAAAGCGGAAAACCTGATTGCAAAAAGGAAAAAAAGTATTGAATTGCTTGATGAATTTGTGAAAAGCACATTCTTGGAAATGTTTGGCGATCCCGTCAGGAATGAGAGGGGTTGGGAGAAAAAAAAGCTTGTGGAACTGGGTTCTTTGGATCGTGGAGTTTCAAAGAATAGACCACGAAATGCTCCCGAATTACTTGGAGGAATTTATCCTTTAATTCAAACTGGTGATGTGACCAACGCTGGATTATACATAAAAAACTATTCTCAAACATATTCAGAACTTGGCTTAAATCAGAGCAAAATGTGGAAAAAAGGAACTCTATGTATTACGATTGCAGCAAATATCGCAAGAACTGGGATACTAGATTTCGATGCTTGTTTTCCCGACAGTGTGGTCGGATTTGTTTCAAACTCACAAAAAGTCAACTCAATTTATATCCATTTTTTATTCGGTTTCATACAGCAAATTCTTGAAAAAAATGCTCCTCAAGCTGCACAAAAGAACATTAATCTTGAGATATTAAGAAGTTTAAAGATTCCCAAACCAGATATTGAAGCCCAAAATCAATTCGCCGAAATAGTTAATAAAGTTGAGGTGTTAAAGGAAAAACATCAGAGAAGTTTGGAAGAGTTGGAGAATCTGTATGGGAGTTTGAGCCAAAGAGCGTTTAGAGGGGAGTTGTGAACCATGATTCTGAACCATGATTCACAGGATTAGAGGATTGAGAGGATTGAGAGGATTGGGGACAAGAGGATGAAAAGAATCTGGAAAATCTTGTTAATCAAGAAAATCAAGGTTCAGACAATTGAGGTGAAAACATGCAGCATTCTGATATAACTGAGAAAATAATAGGATGTGCTATGGAAGTCCACCGCACTTTGGGCAATGGTTTTCAGGAAGTTATTTACCAGAGAGCTCTCGCAATTGAGATGGAAACACATGGAATTTCGTTTTCCCGTGAACATGAAATGCCGGTTATATACAAAGGAAAAAATATAGGATCAAGACGAGTCGATTTTCTGGTTGAAGATACTGTATCTGTTGAACTTAAAGCAATAATAAATCTTGAAGATGTGCATCTTGCTCAGGCAAAAAACTATCTTGAAGCTTACAATCTTGAAACTGGATTGCTGATAAATTTCGGAGCGAAGAGTTTGCAGTTTAAAAGGATTTTCAATAAACGGAGACTAAATGACCAAAACTGAAGCACAGACCCGTAAAGAGCTGATTGACAGAAAACTTCTTCAATCGGGTTGGGATGTTGCTGACAGATCACTTGTTATTGAGGAATATGATATTGAATTAACTGGTGATTTTGTCTGCGAGCCGGGGAATCCTTATTCCGGTCATCAATTCAGTGATTATGTGCTTCTGGGTCGAAATGGGAAACCGCTTGCTGTGGTTGAGGCAAAAAAAACTTCGGTTGATCCTGCAATCGGGCGTGAACAGGCGAAGCAGTACTGCCATAATATCGTTAAAAAACAGGGGGTTGATCTTCCTTTCTGCTTTTATACAAACGGTCTTGAGATCTTTTTCTGGAATCTGGAACAGTATCCGCCTCAGAAAA